>JAEEUX010000196.1 GCA_016290695.1 Oscillospiraceae bacterium | reverse complement strand
TGGTCAGGATGATGCGATAGCCCTTGGCGGCTGCGATTGCCGCAAGGCCGATGCCGGTATTACCGGAGGTGGGCTCGATGATAACGCTGCCCTCATGCAGAAGGCCCTTTGCCTCGGCGTCCTCAATCATTGCCTTCGCAATTCTGTCCTTAACGCTGCCCGCGGGGTTAAAATACTCAAGCTTGACGAGAAGCTTTGCTTCGAGGCCGAGCTCTTTTTCGAGGTTCGTTACTTCAACAAGGGGGGTATTTCCTATAAGGTCGAGAGTTCCTTTATATATCTTAGACATTTTAATTACATCCTTTCATTTAGCCACATGTCTATCATACAGCGGCTTACACAATATTTTCAAT
Source organism: Oscillospiraceae bacterium (assembly GCA_016290695.1). Lineage (GTDB taxonomy): Bacteria > Bacillota > Clostridia > Oscillospirales > Oscillospiraceae > RGIG6375. The sequence continues at coordinate 4,522 of JAEEUX010000196.1, read as the reverse complement.
CGAAACGCTACGCCGCATTAACAGCGCGTTATCCTCATGCAAATACACATCCCGCGCCGACATCGCCAGTCCTGCCGCATTACACTATAATTCTTCATTGCAGAGTCACCTCATTTTCGATTGATAATTGGGATTTCGCTTTGATTGCTCATACTATACACCTATTTACCTACTATGTCAATAGTAATTTTATAAATTTTTGGACTTGATTTTCCTATTTACACTGCGGTATAATAGGTAATAAGGAAAGGCGGTGCTTATATGATTTCTACCAAAGGGCGTTACGCTCTTCGCGTCATGATAGACCTTGCCGAGCATGACAGCGAAGCTTATATACCATTAAAGGATATTGCCGCGCGGCAGGAAATATCCAAAAAATATTTAGAAATTATCGTCAGAGAGCTCGTTTCGGGCAAGCTCGTTACGGGCGTCAGCGGCAAGGGCGGCGGTTATAAGCTGAACAGACGCCCGGACGAATACTCAATAGGCGAGATTCTGGAAATAACCGAAGGCTCACTGGCGACGGTCTCATGTCTTGCCGGAAGCGCGGAGCCCTGTCCGCGTGCCGCAAAATGCCAGACTCTGCCGCTTTGGGCGGAATACGACAAGCTGACCCACGATTATTTCTACGGCAAAAAGCTCAGCGAGCTCGCCGCGAAGCATTAATAAGTCAGAATACGACTAAAGCCTTGGCTCGGACGCATAAATCCAAGCCAAGGCTTTTTTATCGGCGTATACGTTCTTACTCTTCTTCGCCCTGATCCGCGCTTTCATAAGGTCTGTCAGTCTGTCCAACATTATCCGTAAGTGCCGCGCCGTCGAGCGTAACATCGGCAGCGCAGCTTTCAATCACGCTGTTCTCGGCCCGTCCTGCCACCGCACCCGGAGTTATTGCGCCGAAAATATCCGCCTTGACGGAGCAGTTCATTACCTTGAACGCGGTTTCTTCTCCGTAATAGAACAGACCCGTTCCGACGAGCCCGCCGACATGAGTCGCGCCCGGAACCGTCATTTTCACGTTTACGCTGCAGTTTTCGATTTCAGCCGGATAATTATGTGTAACTATGCCTTCTGTGTCCGCGACAATATCGCCCACGGGATGGGTTCCGCTGTAGCCGCACAGCCCGCCGATTGCGTGGCCGCCCTGCGTCGTGATTATTTCCGCCTCTGCAGCGCAGTTCTTTATAGAATCCATCATTTCGAGGCAGCCTGCGACACCGCCGAGACCTATCGGCTCGCTGCCCTCGGCGATCACCTTGCCCTTTGCCGAGCAATTTTCTATCGTGCCGCCATAGCTGCCGCCTATAATGAGGCCGCCGCATTCCGCTATGTCGCACTGAATGATGCGCCCGTCGGAAAAATCATTGTCTCCGAGCACGCGGACAGTCGTTCCCTCGGCTGTACAGTTATATACAGCACCCTTTGAACCGCCCACTACGCCACCGACGCAGTTTACGCCCTCTATTTCGTTTTCGCCGGAAAGGGTGATATCGTGAACGGAGCCCATATTGTAGCCGACAACGGCGCCTATCGCGATGGAATAATCGCTGCAATGTACCTGCACGTTCTTAACCTTGAGGTTTTTCACTTCCCCGAGGTTTACTCCGAAAACGCCCGCGCCGCAGACCGTGTTCTCCGCAGAAAAGCTCACGTTGGATATCGTGTGTCCCTGGCCGTCGAAAACGCCCTGAAACATGCAGGAAACATCCTCCGGGTTTTCGAGGTTCATCGTGCCGATAGGCTGCCAGTCCATGCCGGAACAGTCAATATCCGCTGTGAGCATTACGTTCACTCCGGCATATCCGCTCATAGAACCGTCCCTAACCTTTGCCGCGAAATCAGCAAGTTCCGCTGCGCTGCCTATTTCAAGGCTTTCGGCGCTCGTTTCTTCGCCGCTCTCTTCGGCAAGGTTTTCCTCGCAGAAGAGTTTTATCACGTTTTCGACAAGCGTCTCGTCGCGTTCAACGGGTATGCCCGCCGCGAGCCAGTAGGCGTAGGGCCCCTCGGCATACTGCATTAACGCATCCTTATCGCTGCCGTATCTGAATTCAATGTGGTAGGTGCTCGCCGGAGTGTCCGGCATGAGGAAGAAATAGCGAAACTCGCCCGCGCCTGCTTCCTGCGTTTCGTATAAATAGCCGTCCATCAAGCCGCCAAGGGAGGCTTCACCGGCGAAAGAATAGCTATGCTCAAAAACCGTATTGCCGTCTGCATCGACGCCGGAAATCTTATCGCCGTCAAACACGAAGCGGCGCACACCGTTTATAAAATAGCAGTCAAACTGAGCTGTCTCCGGCGCGTCCGCGTAAGCTTCCGCCGCTGCTTCGCCATAAAGCTCGCCGCAGCAGGCGCTTTTCAGCATATCGGCGCAGGTCTGCGCCATATCGTCACCCACCGCCTGCGCGCAATCCGCGAGCCAGAGCGAATCATATTCCTCGCCGCAAATCACCGTGAAAAGCTCTTCATAGCTGCCCTTAACATCATGCAAAAGCCGCTCCGCCGGAGTGAGTTCCGCAGAAATATTTTCCTGTGCCGCCGGAGCCTCCTCCTGTCCCGCTGTGGTGCTGTCTTTTCCGCACGCCGCAAGAGAAAACAGCATTACGAGCGCAAAGGATAATGCCAGTATCTTTTTCATAAATATCCTCCTTATTTTGTTTCTGGCTTGACGGAATTTTTTCCGCAAGTCTTTCTTGTTGAACGTAGTTAGTTGTTGCTAACTTATGAGGTAAAAAAATAAGCCGATTCGACTTTTCTGTGCTGCACTGAAGAAAATATAGCACACTCATATTCTGATGTCAATATCAAAAAAGCAGGCGATGAAAGGAAAATCTTTCATCGCCTGAAGCGTTATTATTTATCTTCTGTATCTTCGCCCTTTTCCGCATCCTCGGACTTTTCATAGACGTCGGTAATCGGGAAATCGGCGAGGTCGCCTGTTTCCGGCTTTTCCTCAGGCTTCTTCTCGGGAGGCGCGGGGATCTCGCCCGTTTTGCAGAGCTCGGCAAAGCGCTCGCCGTCCATTGTCTCGTTTTCGAGGAGGTACTGGGCGGTTTTGTGAAGGATATCCATTTTGTCAAGAAGGATCCGCTCGCAGCGCTTATACGCTTCGTCGATTATCTTCTTCACTTCTTCGTCAATGAGCGCGGCTATTTCCTCGCTGTAGCTCTTAGTGTGGCCGAAGTCTCTTCCGAGGAAGACCTCGTTTGAATCGGAGTCATAGACTATGGGGCCGAGCTTTTCGCTCATGCCGTATTTCGTAACCATGGCGCGGGCGATAGCCGTCGCGCGCTGGATATCGTTGGAGGCACCGGTGGAAATATCGTCCAGCACGAGCTTTTCCGCGATGCGTCCGCCGAGGAGCGAAACGATGTCCTCCTCCATTTCTATCTTGGAGCGGAAACTCTTATCCTCCTGCGGAAGAGAAATGGTCATGCCGCCGGTAAGGCCGCGCGGGATAATCGTAATCTGGTGGACGGGGTCGCAATACTCAAGCTCGCTCATGGCGACGGCGTGGCCGCTTTCATGGTAGGCCGTGAGTTTTCTTTCCCGCTCGGAAACCACCTTGCTCTTCTTCTCGGGGCCTGCGATGACCTTTATCATCGCGTCCTCGATATCGGGCATGGTGATAAACCTTCCGCCGCGGCGCGCCGCAAGGAGGGCTGCTTCGTTAAGAAGGTTTTCAAGATCCGCGCCGGTAAAGCCCGTTGTGGTTTTGGCAACGACGGAAAGGTCGACGTCGTCGCCGAGGGGCTTAGCCTTGATGTGAACCTTGAGTATTTCCTCTCTGCCCTTTATATCGGGCAGGCCGACATAAACCTGTCTGTCGAAACGGCCGGGACGCAGCAGCGCCTTATCGAGGATATCGACGCGGTTCGTCGCCGCCATGACTATGACACCCTCATTCGTGCCGAAGCCGTCCATTTCAACAAGGAGCTGGTTGAGCGTCTGCTCGCGCTCATCGTGGCCTCCGCCGAGACCCGCGCCGCGCTGACGGCCCACCGCGTCAATCTCGTCGATGAAGATGATGGACGGGGCGAGCTTCTTGGCCTGGTCGAACAAATCGCGCACGCGCGAAGCGCCGACGCCGACATAAAGTTCGATAAAATCAGATCCCGCCAAAGAGAAAAACGGTACCTTTGCTTCGCCGGCTACCGCCTTGGCAAGGAGCGTTTTTCCGGTACCGGGAGGCCCCACAAGCAAAGCGCCCTTGGGAAGCTTTGCGCCGATGTCCACATACCGGTTCGGATTATGCAGAAAGTCCACCACTTCTTCCAGCGATTCCTTGGCCTCGTCTTCTCCGGCCACGTCCGCGAACGTCACGCCCGTTTCCCGCTGGACATACTCCTTCGCCGTGCTTCTGCCGACGCCCATCGGGCCGCCGCGTCCGTTCATCCTCCGGAAAAGCAGCGACAAAAGAACCCACATCAGAAGGATCGGCATCACGTAGGTCATGAGGAAAGAGACCACCATGGCCGTCGAGTCCGGCACATCGCCGCTGACCTTGATCCCCTTTTCGAGAAGG
>JAEEUX010000195.1 GCA_016290695.1 Oscillospiraceae bacterium | reverse complement strand
AACAATCTGACGAAAATCCTGACGGCGCAATCTATGCGCCGGAATTATGCGGTGTTGCCTTTATTTTTCGCTGTCTCGCCGCGCTATGTCCGCGACCTGCTGGAATTTGTCGATAATGTAGCCGTAATTATCGCGCTTATGCGGAATGCCGCATTTGGAGCAGTTTTTTATGCCCTTTTCAGTGTAGGAAAAGTTGCCGCCGCAATGCTCGCCCAAAGCGTAGAGCGGGCAGTAGCAGAACAGGCAGTTGAAATTCTCGGGATCGCTCGTTTCGTGGCAGGGGAAGCACTCGCACTCGCTGTTGCAGAAAAAGGCATAATGCTTATCCTGCCAGTCGGGGAAACACATGGCCATGGGTCGTCCTCCTTGTGATGTTTGGGCGGTTTTGATGAGAGAATTATAGCATTTTTAACGGCGATTTGGAAGAGAATTTTTGATTTTAGGCTTGCATTTTTCTGTGCATGGGGTTATAATAGAACAAAAGTACGAGAGAAGGAACGGGGCGGAGAAATGGAACTCGAAGACAAGCTGAATATACTTACCGCTGCGGCGAAGTATGACGTCGCGTGTACATCGAGCGGCGTCGAGCGCGGCGGGAAAAAAGGCAGCATAGGCTCGGCCTCCAACGCCGGGTGCTGCCATAGCTTTGCCTCCGACGGGCGCTGCATCACGCTTCTGAAGGTGCTCATGTCCAATGCCTGCGCCTTTGACTGCGCCTATTGCGTGAACCGCCGCACTAACGATGTTCCGCGCGCGAGCTTCACGCCGCGCGAGCTTGCCGAGCTTACGATCAGGTTCTACCGCCGCAATTATATAGAGGGGCTTTTTATTAGCTCCGCCGTTATGGGCTCGGCGGACAATACAAGCGAGCGCATGATAGAATGCCTCCGCATTCTCCGCGAGGAGTACCGTTTCCGGGGCTATATCCACGCGAAGGTCATACCGGGGACTTCGCCGGAGCTTTTGCGCCGCCTCGGCTGCCTTGCCGACAGGATGAGCGTTAATATCGAGCTGCCGAGCGAGGCCAGCCTGCGTTTGCTCGCGCCGGATAAGACGAAGCAAATGCTGCTCACGCCGATGAAGCAGATTTCATCCGGAATAACGGAAAACCGCGAGGCTCTTGCACTTTACCGCTCCGCCCCGCGCTTTGCACCTGCCGGGCAGAGCACACAGCTTATTATCGGCGCGACGCCTGAAACCGACCTCAAGATACTCAAGCTCGCTTCTGGGCTATACAAAAAATACTCGCTGAAAAGGGTTTTCTTTTCCGCTTACGTTCCGCTCGTGGAGAACAGCCACCTGCCGAGCCTCGATACGAAGCCGCCCCTTTTGCGCGAACACAGGCTCTATCAGGCGGACTGGCTGATGCGATTCTACGGCTTCGAGGCCGGGGAGCTGCTTGACGAAAAGCACCCGAATTTTGACCCATTGCTCGACCCGAAATGCTGCTGGGCGCTCAATCACCCGGAGCTTTTCCCCGTGGAGGTAAATTCCGCGCCGCGCGAGCTGCTTTTGCGCGTTCCCGGCATAGGGGTGACGAGCGCGAACCGTATAATCGCGGCGAGACGGAACGGGAACCTCGATTTCGGCGACCTTAAAAAGCTCGGCGCGGTTTTGAAAAGAGCGCAGTATTTCATCCTGTGCCGCGGGAAGAGTCCTGCCGGCCTGTCTATGAGGCGGGAGAGTGTGATGCGCAACCTTGCCTCCGAGGGCCTTGCCCTCAGGCTTGAGCTCCAGCCGATGGAGCAGTTATCGCTCTTTAGCAGGGAGGAGTATGCAAAATGTCTGACGGGGCAGCTTTGAGCTATGTTTACGACGGAAGCTTCGACGGGCTCCTTTGCTGTGCGTGGGAAAGCTGCCGCACGGGCGAGCGACCGGAGTTTATAATAAGCGAAAACGAGGATCAGCTTCCGCTTTTCGATACTAAATTCATTGAGACGGACGAAGCGAAGGCCCTTTCGATGCGCGCCAGGATAAAGGAAGCCGTTTCCTCGCAGGCGCTTGCCTTCATCAAGAAAGCCTTCCTCACCTGCCTTGAGAATAAGGAAATGTATATTCTCGATTTTATCTGCGAGGGCTTCAGGAAGCATTACCGCGTGATGAACGACCTTGACGGCCCGTGGTACCCGCTTTTCCGGGCGGTTCGCGAGCTTGAGAGCGAGACGGAGGCGTATCGCGGCTTCGTGCGTTTTTCCGAGGTCGGGAACGCGCTCGTCTCCGTGATCGAGCCGAAAAACTACGTCCTGCCGATGCTGATGGCGCATTTTTGCCCGCGCTTCCCGGACGATGCTGTAATAATATACGATAAGACCCATAAGATGATCCTTCTCGGCGCGGAGGGTAAGGGGAAAATCGCTTATATTGACGAGTTTGAGCCCGCGTCGCCCGACGACTATGAGCGGGAAACGCGCAGACTCTGGCGCAGCTTTTATAATTCCATCGGCATAAAGGAGCGCTATAACCCAAAGTGCCGCATGGGGAATATGCCGAAGCGCTTCTGGGCGCAGATGACGGAGTTTTGGGAAAATGAAGCGCCGCCGGTGAAACTGACGGATGCTGAAAATGCGCCGAAAGTAATTAATGCATGACATTTTTATAAAACTGTGCTATTCTGTAAAAAGAATGGCGCAGTTTTTTTGCGCCGCAAAAACGAGAGGTAACTATGCCTGAAATTATAGAAATCACCGACTACAGCGCCCCGGAGCTCGACGTTTTCGCGCGGCTCACTGAGGCGCAGCTTCGGAACCGGCTCGAGCCCGAGAAGGGGATACTCATAGCCGAAAGCACGAAGGTTATAAATACGGCGCTCGACTCCGGGTTCCGGCCGCTTGCTCTGCTCATGGAGCGCAGGCACATAGAGGGGCAGGGGAATGCCGTCATAGAGCGCTGCGGCGTGCCGGTTTACACGGCGGACCGGGAAATCCTTGAAAAGCTCGCGGGCTATGCGCTGACGCGCGGCGTCCTTTGCGCGATGCGCCGCCCGCAGCTCCCCGAGCCGGACGAGCTTTGCAGAAGCTCAAGGCGCGTCGCCGTGCTTGAAAACATCGTGGACTCGACGAATATCGGAGCGATATTCCGCTCCGCAGCGGCCCTCGGGGTGGACGCCGTGCTGCTTTCTCCCGGCTGCTGCGACCCGTTTTGCCGCCGCGCCGCCCGCGTGAGCATGGGCGCTGTGTTCAAGCTGCCCTGGACGCGTGTTTCGGAGGATAAGAACGACTGGCCCGAAAAAGGGCTTAGCCTCCTTAAATTCCATGGCTTTGCGACGGCCGCTATGGCGCTCAGCGACGATTCCGTCGGCATAGACGACGCGCGCCTTGCCCGCGAGCCTAAGCTCGCCATTGTCCTCGGAACGGAGGGCGACGGTCTCGCGGACTCCACCATCGCAAAATGCGATTATACCGTGAAAATTCCCATGAGCCTCGGAGTCGATTCCCTCAACGTCGCGGCGGCGAGCGCCGTTGCGTTCTGGCAGCTTTGCCGGTAAAATCAGTGAATTTAGAAATTTCGGTATTAAATCAAGAAAAAACACTTTAAAAATCGCTCAAAATATATTAGAATAAATTAGTTATATTTAGATTTAAGGAATTAGGTTTGTCCGAAGGGAGAAAAATATGGAACCTAAATATAAAAGAGTACTGCTTAAGCTTAGCGGAGAGGCTCTTGCGGGAAGTGCGACAAGAGGTCTCGATTTTGACATAATCGGCAAGATTTGCGATGTTCTCAAAAAGTGCAACGATGCCGGCGTTGAGATGGGCATTGTTATAGGCGGCGGCAACTTCTGGCGCGGCGTGAAAGATGGCGGAGGCCGCATGGAACGCACCCGCGCCGACCATATGGGCATGATGGCGACGGTCCTCAACTGCCTTGCCGTTGCGGACGTTCTCGAGCAGAACGGCGTGCCTGTCAGAGTGCAGACTGCTATCCAGATGCGCGAGATTGCCGAGCCTTACATAAGGCTCAAGGCCATACACCACCTTGAAAAGAAGCGCATAGTCATCTTCGCCTGCGGAACCGGCAGCCCCTATTTCTCTACGGATACGGCGGCGGTTCTCCGCGCGGCGGAAATAAATGCCGACGCGATACTCCTTGCCAAGAATATAGACGGCGTATATGAAGCTGACCCCAAGGTCGTCCCCGGCGCGAAAAAGTTCGACGAGATAACCTATACCGACGTTCTTACCCGCCGCCTCGCGGTTATGGATTCTACGGCGACCTCGCTTTCCATGGATAATTCCATACCTATCCTGCTCTTTGCGCTTGAAGACCCGGAAAATATTTATCGTGTCATCATGGGTGAAAAAATCGGCACGAGAGTTCACTGATAAATTATTGCGAAAGGAATGGCGTATAATGAATAAAAGCGATTACATCGAATTTACCAAAAAGATGGAGAAAACTATTGAAATCATGCAGAGTGATTTTGCCTCCGTCAGAGCGGGGCGCGCGAACGCCGCCGTCCTCGATCAGATCAAGCTCGATTATTATGGCACGCCCACTCCCATCCAGCAGATAAGCTCTATCACCTCGCCCGACCCGCGCACCCTCGTTATTCAGCCCTACGAATCAAAGATCCTCAAGGACATCGAAAAGGCCATTCAGATGAGCGACCTCGGAATCAACCCGCAGAACGACGGGCGCGTGCTGCGTCTTGTGTTCCCTCAGCTCACCGAGGAAAGACGTAAGGAGCTCGGCAAGGTCGTTAAGAAATACGCCGAGGACAGCAAGGTTGCCATCCGCAACATCCGCCGCGACGCTATGGAGAAGTTCAAGGCCATGAAGAAAAAATCCGAGATAACCGAGGACGATCTTAAAAACGTCGAGAAGGACCTCCAGAAGGTCACTGACGATTTCGTCGCAAAAATCGAGGACCTTGCCG
>JAEEUX010000194.1 GCA_016290695.1 Oscillospiraceae bacterium | reverse complement strand
CTCATATGATATTTCTGTAATGCCATTCTTCAAGTCTTGTCAATATTGTGTTATTTGCAATAAAAATTAATTATGATGTGGTAATATTGCACAATAAATGAAACGAAGATTCTGGCTAAACAACAGTTTACAGTTTAAAGAAAATACATTACAATATAATTATCAATGGTTTATAAAATGTTCATTTTTGAGCATTTAAAACATTATCTTTTGGAAGACTCGGTACGCGAATGAGACTTCCCATATTTTATACGGAAAGGAAGATTGTATATGCTTACAGCAAAAGAGAATATGCGCGAAGCTATTCTCGGCGGTAACCCGGACCGCTACGTTAACCAGTACGACGCTCTTTACCTCATGTTCCACCCCTTCATCATGAATTCCAATGCCCTCCTCGCTCCCGGCCAGGAGAACGTCGTGAACGCATGGGGCGTTACCATGTCCTTCCCGAAGAACGTCCCCGGCGCTTTCCCGGTTCATACGCCGGAGAAAATCCTTGTAAAGGACATCGAGCATTGGCAGGATTACGTCAAGGCTCCGTCCCTCAAGTTCCCGCAGGAGGTCTGGGATACCTTCAAGGCGCAGTATGACGAGGTTGACGGAACGAAGGCGTATAAGGCCACCTTTGTCGCTCCCGGCCTTTTTGAGCAGACCCATCATTTCTGCTCCATGACCGAAGCCCTCGCTTTTTATATGACGAATCCCGACGAGATGAAGGATCTTATTAAATACCTTACGGATTGGGAGCTTGAGCTTGCTGAGGGTATCTGCTCAAACCTCCATCCCGACGCTATCTTCCATCATGACGACTGGGGCAGCGGAACCAATTCCTTCCTCCGTCCGTCCATGTTTGAGGACTTCTTCGTTGAGCCCTACAAGGAGATATACAAATATTACCACGACCACGGCGTTGAGTTCATCTTCCATCATAGCGACAGCTACGGCGCGAACCTCGTTCCCGCGATGATCGAAATGGGCATCGACGTATGGCAGGGCTGCATGGAGATAAACAACATCCCCGAACTCATCAAGCAGTACGGCGGAAAGATTTCCTTCATGGGCAACATCGATAACAAGTCCGTCGACTTTGAAGGCTGGACGAAGGAGAATTGCCGCAAGGTCGTCGAGAGAGCGCTCGATACCTGCCCGACGAAATATTATATCCCCTGCATCGTTCAGGGCGGCCCCGGCTCCGTTTACAAGGGAGTTTACGCCGAGCTTTCCGACGCTATCGACGATTATAACGAGAAGAAATTCGGCACAAAGAAGGCTGAGGCGGATACCATGCGCCTGCCGAGACAGGATCTGTTCTGATAAAACGATAAACAAAGGAGTTGCAGCCGATTATGCTGCAACTCCTTTGTTATATGTTTATAAGCCGAATAAATCGCTATGCGATCTCAAGCTGTTGAAAGCATTATGCAAAAAATGGAGCCGCATCAACGCATACTTGATACGGCTCCAAAATCAATTACATTTATTAAAGCAGCATTATGCCGGCCTCGGCGCAGGCGCGCTTGGTTTCCTCGTCCCAGAGCGAGACCTGGACTTCGCCTATATGGCAGGTTCCTATCATAAGCATGCACAGGCGGCTCTGGCCTATGCCACCGCCGATGGTGAGCGGAAGCTCGCCGCGCAGCAGCATGGCGTGGAAGGGGAGCGTGCGGCGCTCGTCGCAGCCGGAAATATGAAGCTGGCGGTCGAGCGATTCCTCGTTGACTCTGATGCCCATAGAGGAGACCTCGTAGGCGTGGCCGAGCAGCTCGTTCCAGAAAAGAAGGTCGCCGTTGAGTTCCCAGTCGTCATAGTCCGGGGCGCGTCCGTCGTGAATTTCGCCGGAGCGAAGCTTTTTGCCTATCTGCATGAGGAAAACCGTCTTATGCTCGCGGCAAATCGCGTCCTCGCGCTCCTTGGGGGTCTTGCCGGGGTACATATCCTCAAGCTCCTGCGTCGTGAGGAAAAATACCTCACGCTTGATGGAGGTGTGCAGAGAGGGGAAAGCGATATTCAGCGCCTCGTTCGTTTCCCAAATCGCGCCCACAATGTCGCGCACCGTGCGCTTGAGGTAATCTACCGTGCGATCCTCGGCGGAAATTACCTTTTCCCAGTCCCACTGGTCGACGTAAACGGAGTGGATATTGTCCACCTCCTCGTCGCGCCGGACGGCGTTCATATCGGTGAAAAGGCCCTTGCCGACGTTGAATTCGTAACGCTTGAGGGCCAGACGCTTCCATTTTGCCAGCGAGTGGACGACCTGCGCGTTTATGCCGATGTCCGGAATGTCGAAGGAAACCGGGCGCTCGTAGCCGTTGAGGTTATCGTTAAGGCCGGAATCCTCCGCGACGAAAAGCGGAGCGCTCACGCGGCGCAGATTGAGCGCGTGGCTGAGGTTGGCCTGAAAGTTGCTTTTGATGAATTCTATCGCCCTCTGCATTTCGTATACGCTGAGCGGCGTTTTGTAGCCCTTTGGAATGATGAGCTTGTTCATGTTTGCTCCCTCCGTTCGGATAGCGCGGCACCCTGCAGCGCGGCGCGTTCAATATGAATTAGTCTAATCTAAATTAAGAATAATTGCAATAGTAAGGCATGGAATTTTTAAATTTAAACAGTTTGTCGGTTTTCTATTGTGTTTTTGCTGAATTGATAGTATAATTATAACAATATATACTCTGCGCTCTGCGCGAAATTTTTTGGAGGTTTAGAACTATGGCAGAAGTCAATTTCTTTGAAGTTTGGGGCAAGGAATCCCCGGAGACCATGAAGGCTTTCTTCGACTATGCAGGCGCCATCCAGAACCACGGCGGCCTCGACGAAAAGACCTTCCAGCTTGTCTACATTGCGCTTCAGGCTTCCCGCGGAGCTATCGGCTCCGTCGCCGCTCATACGCAGTTTGCCAAGAAAGCGGGCGCGACGCGCGACGAGGTTAAGGGTGCTATCCTTACAACGCTTATGTCCGTCGGCATCAACGGCGTTGCCGATTGCCTCACCGTAGCGCTTGATTCCTATGACAAGGGCTGATAACGGATATTAAAATAGCTGCCGCAAAGCTTCTGCTTTGCGGCAGTTCCTTTTATCACTGATACAGACAGGGCTTTCTAAGCTGGTTCTGCGCGAAAACGCAAAGCTTGCCGCCCGCTGCCTCAACGTCGACCACGCGAACATCCACCTGATAGATATCCCGCAGGTTTTCATCCGTGATGATATCCTCTGTTTTTCCACAGATAAGCTCGCCCGCTCGGTTTAAAATGGCGGTTTTGCCCTGAAGCATTATGGCGTGGTTCGGCATATGCGTCGTCATAATGACGGCGTAGCCCTTGCTGGCAAGGTCCTTGATTTTCATTATCGTTCGCATTTGGTTGCCGAAGTCGAGATGGTTCGTGGGCTCGTCGAACATTATTATTTTCGGCTCCTGCGTAATCGCCCGGGCAATCATTGCCTGCTGGCGTTCGCCTCCGCTTATCTCCGTATAAGGCTTGTCGGCGTATTTTTCTATGCCGAGCTCGCGGATGATTTTGTTCGCTATCGCGTAATCCGCTTTTTTCGGCTTTTCAAAAATGCCAAGATACGGCGCTCTGCCCATCACCACGAAATCGCGCACGCGGTACGAATATGTTGCCGCGTGGTTTTGCGGAACGTAGCCGAGAACCTGCGCTACCTCGCGCAGACTCATTTCCTCGTGGGATTTTCCGTCGAGAAGGATTTTTCCCTTCGTGGGCTTGATTAAATTGGCAAGACAGTTAAGGAGCGTCGATTTTCCGGCTCCGTTCGGCCCGAGAATAGTAAGAATTTCTCCGGCTGCGAGCGAGATGTTTACATCGTGGAAAATCTGTTTTTCGCTCTTGTGATAGGAAAAAGCGAGGTTTTTCACTTCTAAAATCATGACAGCTTCATCCTTTGCTTTGAAAGCACGATTATATAAAACGGCGCTCCGATTATTCCCGTGAGAATGCTGAGCGGGAGCTCCATGGACGTAATGTTTCTCGCCAGCAGGTCTATAAGCATCATAAAGACCGCTCCCATAAAGAAGCTTGCCGGTATCGACCTTGTGTTATCCTGCCCCGCGACTATCCGGCTGAGGTGCGGTATTACCAAGCCCACCCAGCCTATTGTCCCGCATATACAGACGGAGGAGGCCGTGAGAAGCGTTGAGCAGAGGATGATTATTCCTCTCGTCAGCTTGAGGTTTACCCCGAGCGTCTTTGCCTCGTTGTCTCCGAGGGAGAGAATATTGATTCTCCAGCGCAGAAGGATAATCACGGTTACGCAGACTATAATGACGGGGCCTGCCGAAATGAGATCCTTCGCCGTCACCTTGGTCATGCTGCCCATGAGCCAGTAGGTTATGGACGCAAGCTGCGTCTCGGGGTCGGCAAGATATTTGATTATGCCCATGGCGGAGTCCATGATTCCCTTTACTATAACGCCCGCCAAAACGAGCATCGTCATGCCCGTGTTTTTCAGTATCTTGGGTATGAGCAGGGTCAAGCCCACCGTGAGCACGCCCAATATAAACGCGAGAGACTGGACGCCGAAAACGCCCATGCCGAGCAAAATGGCCGCCGCCGCGCCGACGCAGGCGCCTGAGGATACTCCGAGAAGATCCGGCGAAACGAGAGGGTTTTTAAAAACGCCCTGATAGGCCGAGCCGGAGATGGACAGCGCCCCTCCAACGAGCAGCGCCCCGAGAGTTCTGGGGAGGCGAAGGGTGAAGATTACGCCCTCTGCCCGCGCATCCCAGCTTTCCTGAACCTGTAAGCCTATTTTTGAAAGAAACAGCCGCAGTACGTCAGCCAGCGGCACGCTGAACTTCCCTACGCAAATGGACGTAAAGAAAACCGCCGCGGTGAGAGCAATCAGAGTGATGAGCAATACCGAAAAGC
>JAEEUX010000193.1 GCA_016290695.1 Oscillospiraceae bacterium | reverse complement strand
TCCGTGGATACGGCGGTAAAGGTTGCCCTCCGCCTCCGCGTGGCGGATGAGGAATATTTCCGTCATTCTGTTACCTTGAACGAGCTGATGGTTCCGACGAACTCTATCGTATCGGTCTTGACGTAATGCGTCTTGCCTATGCGGATTTCCTGTGTGCCGAGCTCGTTGAGGATGGAGGAGGAATCGAGCTGGGCCGTGCAGGTAAAGGTTACGGTATAGTATTCATCCTCCGGCTCGAGGATATAGGTTCTGTTCTGGGTCCCGACGTCACGGACTTCGATTTCCTTTACCTTGCAGGGCTCTGCGTATGCGGAAACGACGGTTCCGTTAACGTATTGTCCGCTCGCGGCCATCTGAGCCGGAAGCGTCTCCACTGCGGCCTCATAAAGCTCCTTTGCCATAGCGTCGCATACGACGGTGAACTCGACGTTTCTCACTCCGCCGCCCGTCGCGGTCTGGCGCTTGTCGATGAACTTCATCGCGAATACAGCGATAACCGCGATAACAATGACGATAACGACGACGTCTACGATGTTGAATCTGAACTTTTTCTGTTTTGTTTCCATTTTCTGATGCTCCCAATCCTGCAACAGGCAAAATGCGCCTCATAGCGCCCGCGCTATTGCTCATTTTAAAAAAATAGTCTATAATAATCGGTACGGCGGAAAATCCGCACGCCAAAATTATACTGAATACCACACTCAACACTAATAATTTATAATAACACGGCTCGCCGCGTAAATCAACCTTTCAGAAGGGTGCTGACACATGAAAATACTAACGCTTATAAGCGGAGGAGATATAGGAGGGGCTAAAACCCACGTTCTCACGCTCCTGCGTGAGCTTTCACGGACGGAGGAGGTATGCCTCGTCTGCTTCACGGAGGGAGAATTTGCATCCGATGCGCGCGATATGGGCATAAATACGCGCATTATTTCCAACCGTTCCGTTTTTTCCGCCCTGCGCGAGCTGAAAAAGCTCATAGCCGAGGGCGGATACGAGCTCATCCATTCCCACGGCTCGCGCGGAAACTTTATGGCATCGCTGCTCAAAAAAAGCAGCGGGCTGCCTCTGCTTTCCACCGTCCACAGCGATCCGAAGCTTGACTATATGGGCCGCCCGCTCGCGCGCCTCACTTATGGCTTCATAAACTCCCTCGCGCTGCGGAAAATGGATTATCTCACGGGCGTATCGGCTTCGATGGCGGAGCTGCTTATTTCCCGCGGATTCGAGCCGGACAGGATATTTACAATCTATAACGGCGTGGACATGGCTCTGCCCGAGCCCGCGCCGGAACGCGGCGAATTCTTCACGCGCTGCGGCATCGAGGTCCCGGAGGACAGCGTAAAGGTCGGCATAGCAGCGCGGCTCAACCCCGTCAAGGACATCGCCACGCTGATCCGTGGTTTTGCCTCGGCTGCAGAAAGCGAGCCGCGTCTGCGGCTTTTCATCGCCGGCGAGGGGCCGGAGGAGGAGCGTCTTCGTGCGCTCTGTGCCGAACTGGGCATAACAGATAGGGTATATTTCCTCGGCTGGATAGAGGATATGGACGCTTTTTACGCGTCTCTTGACATAAATACGCTCACGAGCCTTTCCGAGACCTTCCCATATGCGCTCACCGAGGGCGCGAGGTTTTCGCTGGCAACAGTTGCCTCCCGCGTCGGCGGTGTCCCCGCGCTCATAGACCAGGGCGTGAACGGGCTTCTTTTCGAGGCCGGGGACTGGGAAAAGCTCGGGCAGTGTCTCCTCATGCTCGCGCAGAACGAGACCGTTCGCCGGGGCTTTGCCCAGCGCCTGCACGATAAGGTCGACCGCGAATTTTCCCTCGAAGCCACCTGCCGCACGCAGAAGACCATTTACGAAACGATAATCCGCCGCGAAAAGCTCGGCAAGGCGCGCCGCCGCGTGCTCATCTGCGGCGCTTACGGGCGCGGCAACTCCGGCGACGAGGCGATACTTTCCTCTATAATAAACGAAGTGCGGGAGGCGGACGAGGACGCCGTTATCTGCGCCATGAGCATAAACCCGCGCGAAACGCGATACCTCCACCGAGTCCGCTCGATTTTCACCTTCAACGCTTTCGCCTTCGCGCGCGTATGCCGCCATGCAACGCTCTATATCAACGGCGGCGGCAGCCTCATCCAGGACGTTACGAGCCGCCGCTCGCTTTGGTTTTATCTCTACACACTGCGCTATGCCCACAGGCACCATATCCCCGTTCTCATGTACGGCTGCGGCATCGGCCCTGTAACTCGCGGCTATAACCGCACTATGGCGGGGAACGTCATAAACAAAAACGCAGACTGCATAACTCTCCGTGAAGACAGCTCTCTGCATGAGCTTGAGCGCATGGGCGTGACCAAGCCGCGCATTCTCCTTGCCGCCGATCCCTCGCTCACGCTTCCCTCCGCGCCGGACGAGGCCGTAAACAGCGCCATGCTGACCGAACGGCTCGACCCCAAGGGCAAATACATCGCCTTCGTTCTGCGCCAGTGGGACGGCTTCGAGGCCAAGGCCCCGGCGATCGCCGCAGCAGCCGATTACGCCTACAAAAACCACGGTCTCACGCCGGTTTTCATCCCGATAAACGCGGAAAAGGACGCTGCCGCAGCCGAGCTTGTGACGAAGCACATGTCTTCGCCCTATTACAGCTTTAAGACTATGAAAAGCTCCGCCGTCACCATAGGCGTCCTCTCGCGCATGTCCGCCGTCGTCTCCATGCGTCTGCACGGGCTCATTTTCTCGGCGGGTCGCGGCGTCGCGCTCGTCGGCATAGTGTACGACCCGAAGGTCAGCGCGTTTCTGCGCTATATGGGCGTCGAGCATTTTGTCGACCTCATTGATGTCAGCGAGAGTTCTCTTTCGCAGCTTATTGACGGCGCAATCGCCGGTTTCTCACCTGAAGCGCAGGAGGCCGCGATACAGCACCTGCACGAGATGGAGAAGGTAAACCGCGAGACCCTGAAGGGAATGCTCTGCGGAGAATAAACGGAAGGAAGGGTCCAAAACATGTCCGATACGATTGCCGCGCTCTCGACCCTCATGGGTCGCAGCGCGATAGGAATACTAAGAATGAGCGGGGACGACGCCGTCGCCGTCGCCGAGCGCGTTTTCAGGCCCGACAACGGGCGCAGCCTCGGCGCTTGCCGCGCAAGGAGCATAATTAACGGCGCGCTGCTGGCCGATTCCGGCGAGGTGATAGACCAGTGCCTCGCCATATTTTGCCGCGCGCCGCATTCCTATACCGGCGAGGAAACGGTGGAGCTCCAGTGCCACGGCTCGCCGACGGTGCTCGCAGCAGGGCTTCGCAGTCTTTTCGCGGCCGGCGCGAGGCAGGCGCTGCGCGGAGAATTTACCAAGCGCGCGTTTTTAAACGGCAAGCTTGACCTCGCGCAGAGTGAGGCGGTCATAGACCTTATCGACGCCGAGACCGAGGAAATGATGAAAAACGCCGCGGCGCAGCTCGGCGGCGCGGTTTCGCAGCGCATGGAAGAGGTCTATTCAAAGCTCACCGACCTCATGAGCCATTTTCACGCGGTCATCGACTACCCCGACGAGGAGATCGAAGCCTTTGAGATACCCGCCGTGCAGGAGGCGATTTCCGGTGCGGAGGAAACGCTGCGCGCCCTGCTGAAAACCTTCGAGCGCGGCAGAATAGCGCGTGAGGGCGTATCCTGTGCTATCATAGGCCGCCCGAACGCGGGCAAGTCCTCGCTTCTGAACGCCCTGCTCGGCTACGACCGCGCCATCGTTACGGATATCCCCGGCACGACGCGCGACACCGTTGAGGAAAAGCTCATGCTCGGCGGCGTAATGCTGCGCCTTGCCGATACGGCCGGTCTGCGCGAAGCCTCGGACGAGGTGGAAAAGCTCGGCGTGGAGCGCGCCAGACGCGCGGCGGCGCAGGCAGAACTCGTCTTCGCCGTTTTCGACGCTTCCCGCCCCCTTGACGCGGAGGACAGGAGCGTTATCGAGGCGGCCGCAAACGCGAAACGCGCAGTCGCCGTTCTCAATAAATCCGACCTCCCGCGCGCTCTCAGCGCCGAGGACGAAAAGGCGATTTCCGCGCTCGGAAGAGTTTGCAGCGTTTCCGCGCGCGAAGGGCGCGGGCTTGAAGCGCTCGACGATGCCGTGAAGGAGATGTTCGCCGCGGGCGCGCCCGTCCCCGCCGGCGAGATGATAACGAACGAGCGTCAGGCCGACGCGCTGCGCCGCGCGCTCGAGGCGCTTGGACGCGCCGAGAAAGCCTTTTCCGCCGGCTATACGCCCGACGCCGTGCTCACTGACGTTGAGGAAGCCATGAGCGCCATAGGCGAAATCACGGGCAGGACCGTCCGCGAAGACATTACCGCCCGCATCTTCGAGCGCTTCTGCGTGGGGAAATGATTTCAGCGCGGCGGCCTATCGGCAAAATTATTTGCAGATAGGCCGCCTTTTCGTTTGCTTTTTGCCGATAAAAGCGTATAATATACCTGAGGTGGTTTTCAATGAAAATGCTTCCGGTTTCTGAGCTTGCGGCAAAATGGGGCGTCTCGGAACGCTCCGTGCGGAATTACTGCGCGCAGGGGCGCATCCCCGGGGCGGAAAAGCGCGGCAAAACCTGGTTCATCCCCGCCTCAGCCGAAAAACCGGAACGGGCGAACCGCCGGGACAGCTTGCCGAAAAGCCTTCTTGAGCGGCTGCGCGCGGAACGAAAAATGCAGCTTCACGGCGGAATTTACCATAAAATACAGGTCGACATGACCTACAGCTCCAACCACATCGAGGGCAGCCGCCTCACCCGCGACCAGACGCGCTATATCTTCGAGACAAGCACCGTCAGTGCCGAGGAAGGCAGCATAAACGCAGACGACATCGTGGAGACGGCGAACCATTTCCGCT
>JAEEUX010000005.1 GCA_016290695.1 Oscillospiraceae bacterium | reverse complement strand
TTCATAATCGCGGTAGTTCTCGTTAACGTCCTCGTCGGCTATCTGACAGACAGATACGTCCTTGAGATAGACCTTACAAGCGAGCGTCTTTTTGAGATTTCCGAAGACACCAAGGAGGTCCTTGACGACCTTGCCGAGCCCATAACCATCACGGTCCTTGCCGAGGAAACCACCTATCGCGACTCTACCGAGCTTCTCAGCAACATTTACGAAACGCTCCAGCGTTATGAAGCTCTCGCGGGTGGCAAGATAAGCGTCCGCTACATTAACCCCACCGTTAACCCCAAGATAGTCGAGGAATATAACTCTCTCGGCGACCTTAACAGCAACGATATCATCATCGAGAGCGGCAAGCGCTTCATGAAACTCTCCCCCACCGGAATGTACAATTCCGAAACGGACGATAAGGGCGTCACCTATTACGTCGGTCTCCGCGCGGAGCAGAAGCTCACATCTGCCATTCTCTACTGCACGGCGGACACCGTCTCCAAGGCAGCTTACATCAGAGGCCACAGCGAGGATTACTTCATGGACGAGCTGGACTCCCTGCTCACCACCTCCAACTATGAGGTCACGAGCGTAATTCTCGCCCGCGAGGATATTCCCGAAGACGTAAACCTCATCATTATCTCTTCTCCCAAGACGGATTTCAGCGCCGAAGAAATCGAAAAGCTGGACGCTTACTTCGCTGCGGGCGGAGACGCTATAGTTTCCATGACGCCGAACGTCGTCGAGGAACTCACGAACCTCGATAAGTTCTTCGAGGAGTGGGGCGTAAAGTACAGTGAGAAGATAGTATTCGACAGCTCGCAAAGTCTCAGCGGTTACCCGATGTACGTCGTCCCCAGCGTAAATATAGTAAAGGGCATTACCGATAATCTCAACATTAAAAACCTCTTCCCGCTCGTAGTCGGCGGCAGAGCGATAGAACTCACCAACACCCAGACGAGCAACGACTACGTCACCGTCCTCATGGAATCCTCCGGCACCTCTTACGCGAAAGATGCGAACGACTTTGCATACGGCTACGACAAGGGCGACAACGACATCTCCGGTCCCTTCAATCTCGCCGTTATGACCGAGCGCTATTCTTACGAAAAGAACCTCAAAAACACTCGTTCCAGCATTCTTTTCCTTAACGCCGGCATGATAACCAACAGCGTTCTCGGCGCATCAAACTTCCTGAACACCGCCTATCTCGCTTCCGCGCTGGATTTCATAAACGATTATTCCGACGCGGTAATTATCCCGGACAAGAACTTTAAATCCACTACGCTCAACATTCTCTCCTGGCAGGTCACGGTAGTATTCTGGGTGGTTGTCGTCGCGATACCGCTCGCCATTCTGCTTATTGGCGTTATAGTTTGGGCTCGCAGGAGGCATTTATAATGTCTGTATCAAAAAGCTTAAAGCCCATTCTTATCTCCGTCTCAGTCATCGTGGTTATCGCGATAGCGCTGCTGCTCCTGCTTGTCGTTTTCCCCGAAAAGGAATCCGTCGAGCCCGCCGGTCCCGAGGAAACCGCGCCCGCTCAGGAAACTATTTTCGTTACGCAGGAGGATAACGAAAGCCTTGTCCGCGCGACGGCTTACTATTCCACGGGCGAGACCTTCTCTGTCGAGTATAAAAAAGACGAGAACGGCGTTCTCAGCTATGAGGCTACGCCTCACGCGGAGTTTTTTGAGTATAACACCTCCAAATTCCGCTCAATGATGTTCACGCTCACAAGCCTCACGGCAGTTGCCAAGGTGGAAGAAAACGCTGAGGATCTTTCCGTTTACGGCCTTGACGAACCTCGCTTCCGCATGGAAATGACCTTTGCCGACGGGCACGTTATAAACCTCTATGTAGGCGACGAAACCCCCGTAGACTCCAACTTCTATATTATGTCTGACGCTTCAAACACCGTCTACATTCTGGGTAATTACATGACTAACCTCATCACACGCCCTGAGATAGAGTACAGAAACATTTCCGTCTTCCCCACCTATACAGAGGAGGACATTTACACGAATATCAACTGGGTACGCCTCACGAAGCGCGGCGAGACTCCGATTGATATTCACTATGACCCCGAGTTCACCATCGAGGGCAACAAGGCTTCGAGCGTTTATATGATGCTCAGCCCCGTACTCTCCTCCTGCGCGGATGAAAAGGTCCAGTCCGACGTTCTCGATAAGGTCGCCGCGTCGAGCTATGAAGGCATCGTGTGCGACATTACAGCGGACGAGCTTGCCGATTACGGTTTCGACGATCCGGCGCGCCTTGAAATGACGGATTTCTCCGGCAACAGGCTCGATATCATCCTCGGCAAGTTTGCCGGCTCTCATATCTATGCCGCGCTCGGAGAACAATACGACGCGTTTATGAGCGGAGAGTATTCCAAGCTCACCGTTCTCGTCTACGCCGCATCCTCCTTTGACTGGCTCGATATCGACTATAAGACGCTTCTGAACCGTGCCGTATGGATACAGGATATTCATTCCATTGAATCTATCCGCTACGATATGGCAGGTACGGTCTATGAGCTGAGTCTTAACGAATATGACGACGTAACGGGATCCGACGTCGAGGTTGTCAGAACGGTCGGCGTTCTCAACGGCAAGGATATAAACGAAAAGAACACCAAGCGTCTCTTCTCAAGAACGCTCAATCTCCGCCAGGTAGGGGAGATTCCCGAGGGGACCGATCTCAGTTCTCCCGAGTTCACAATAACCCTGACGCTGCGCGATGGCGGGACCCGTGTTCTTGAAATGGCTCCGATAAACGACAGACAGTATGCCTGCACCGTGGACGGAAAGGCCGAATTCTATATTTATAAGAGCAATATTGCCAACCTCGTCACCGCGCTTGAGCGCGTGATGGACGATAGAGATGTTTCTCTTATCTATAACACCTGATGCAGCCCCCGACTTTGTTGATTTTACCCAAACCAAGTCGTGAAATGGGTAATTAAATTGACATTTCATCCCGCCATTGATATAATATCTCCGGAAATCTTTTTCCGGAGATATTTTTATGCTGAATAGTTTTTTTGATAACCATAATAAGGTTGCCGTCGCCTTTTCAGGCGGCGTCGATTCTGCGTTTCTGCTCTACGAAGCGGTGAAATACGCAGGCGACTGCACGGCGTATCTTGCGCGCTCCGCCTTTAACCCGTCTTTCGAGATAAACGACGCGAAACACTTCGCCGCCTCCGTCGGCGCGAAGCTGAGGATTCTGGATATAGACGTTCTCGCCTCTTCCGATATATGCCGCAATGAGTCCGAGCGCTGCTATCTCTGCAAAAGGCTCATCCTGTCGCGCATAATCTCCGCCGCAAAGGCGGACGGTTATGCCATCCTTTTAGACGGCGCGAACGCTGACGACGACCCTGCCGGGCGTCCCGGAATGCGCGCCGCCGAAGAGCTGAGCGTGCTTTCCCCCATGCGCGAGCTCGGCATCGGCAAGGCGGAAATCCGCCGTGCTTCGCGCGAAGCGGGGCTTTTCACATGGGATAAGCCCTCCTATTCCTGCCTTGCCACGAGGATAGCACAGGGTGAAGCAATTACAGGCGACAAGCTCGCGCGGATAGAGCGCGGCGAAACGGCGCTCATGGCTCTTGGCTTCCGGGGTTTTCGCCTCCGTATGCGCGGCGGCGAGGCAAGGCTTGAAATTCTTCCCGAGCAGCTTCCGCTTGCCCTGGAAAAACGCGAAGAAATCCTCTCGGCCCTTTCGGGCGATTTTTCCGAAATACTATTAAATATGAAAGGTATGCGAAAAACCTTATGAACAAGCACGAGCTTACAAAACTTATGGAGCTTGTAAAATCCGGCGCAATGTCACCGGAGGAAGCCGTCGAAAAAATAAACACAGCCCCGTTTGAAGACCTTGGCTTTGCCAAAATCGATTATCACCGTTCCCTGCGTCAGGGCGTGCAGGAGGTCATTTTCGGTCAGAGCAAAAGCGTTGAGCAGATAAGCGCCATTCTCGCTTCCATGCTCAAATCCGGCGCGTCCAACATCCTCATCACGCGCCTCCAGCCGGAAAAAGCGGCTGTACTGTCCGAGAATTTCAAGCTTGACTACCACGCGGACGCGCGTATAGCCGTCTGCTCGCCGAAGCCGCTTGCCCTCACCGGCTCCGTTATAGTCACCTGCGGCGGAACGAGCGATATTCCCGTCTGCGAGGAGGCCGCCGTCACGGCGGAAACGCTCGGCAGCCGCGTCCACAGGGTCTATGACGTCGGCGTCGCGGGGCTTCACCGTCTTTTGGCGCAGCTCAGCGTTTTCTCCGAGGCACGTGCCGTCGTCGCCGTCGCCGGGATGGAGGGGGCGCTGGCGAGCGTCGTCGGCGGACTAGTGGACTGCCCCGTCATCGCCGTGCCGACGAGCGTTGGCTATGGCGCGAGCTTCGGCGGCGTCGCGGCGCTGCTGAGCATGCTCAATTCCTGTGCCAGCGGCGTCAGCGTGGTTAACATCGACAACGGTTTCGGGGCAGGCTACCTCGCCTCACTTATAAATAAAATGGAGACAGCGAAAAAATGAAAAAGCTTTATCTGGATCTATCCATGGGCGCCTCGGGCGATATGCTCACGGCAGCACTCGCCGCGCTTATGCCGGACCGCGAAGCCTTTGTTCGCGAGCTGAACGAAATGGGCGTCCCCGGCGCGGAAATCGAAATATACGACAAGGAGCAGCACGGCATAAGCGGGCTGCATTCCGCCGTCCGCATTTACGGCGTGGATGAGGGAGAAGAAATGCTAAAGGAGGAACACGCTCACGAACATGAGCACCACCATCACCATGAGCTTGAGCATGAACATGAGCATGAGCATGAACACCATCACGAGCACGAACATGAACATGAACACCATCATGAGCACAGCTCGGTTTCCTCGATTGACGATATCATAAACTCCCTTCATTTGCCCGAAAAGGTTAAGGAAGACGCAAAAAACGTATATTCTCTTATCGCGGAGGCCGAGGCGAAGGTTCATGGCAAAAGTGTTACCGAGGTGCATTTCCACGAGGTCGGCGCGCTCGACGCGGTAGCCGACGTCGCGGCCGTATGCCTTGCCATGTACCGTCTCGGGCTCAGCTCCTTTACTGCATCCACGATAAACGTCGGCTACGGAAAAATAAAATGCGCCCACGGCATTCTGCCTGTTCCCGCCCCCGCGACGGTGGAGCTTTTAAGCGGGCTTTCCGTGGCGGCAGGCGATGTTGAGGGCGAGCTCTGCACGCCGACAGGCGCGGCGCTTGTGAAGTATTTCGCCGGGGACTTCGGGACTATGCCCGCAATGAAAATAGAGAAAACCGGCGTCAGCGTCGGCACAAAGCTTTTTGACCGGCCCAACATTCTGCGTGCCTTCCTCGGCGAAGCCAAAGAAACCTCGCCGCGCGAGGTAATTTGCGAGCTAAGATGCAACATTGACGACATGACGGGCGAGGAAATGGGCTTTGCCATGGACGAGCTTTTGCGGCTCGGCGCGCTTGATGTGTTCTTCCAGCCCATCCAGATGAAGAAGAACCGCCCGGCCTATATGCTCACCTGTCTTTGCAAATCCGAGGACGAAGGAAAAATGGCGGACGCCATCTTCCGCACGACGCTCACGCTCGGCATAAGGATTTACCGCCCTGAGCGCATGACGCTCCCCCGCCGCGTCGTCGAGCGCGACACGCCGCTCGGCCCTCTCAAATTCAAGGAAAGCAGCTACGGCGGCAAAACGCGCGCTAAGCCGGAATATGACGAACTCAGCGCCATAGCCCGCGAACGCGGGTTAAGCTACGCCGAAGCGCGCGGCGCCGTAACGAAAGAAGAATAAACAACACCAATACATCAAAACGGTCTTCGCGTTTTACTGTGCGAAGACCGTTTTATTATGCCCTTAATTATCCTCCGCCGCTGTTATTGCGTAGCTGAGCAGAGCTTCGTTAGCCGCGTAGATTTCGTCAAACTGCGATATCGGCAGGGGCGACTCGCCGATCCCCGCCTCAATCGTGTAGCCCGGGCGGTTATAGTCACCGATGAACCAGTCCTTGTAGCCAGCGTAGGCCGATTCCGGAGGCGTAAGCTCCAGCGCGTAGCCCGAAAGCTGTGAAAGCTTCTCCCCTATTCTACGCGAGCCGAGCGGTTCCCTGTCAAGGTACTTCCAATAGATAACACGCCCCTGCGTGTGGTACGAAAGCGTGAGCGAAAAATCCCGCTTTACGGTAAAATCGTACACCGCGCGGCTTTCCGCCTGCGAAAGCGGCGCTTTGCCGACGTAATCGCGCGGCCCCGGCTGTGTGTAGCCGAGCTCAAACTTCGTCTTTTTCGCAAGCTGCCAGCTCGCCGGGTATTGAAGGTTCAGGTCGACGCCGTTTATATTTGCCTTCCAGCCGGAGGGAAAGGGTATTTCGGGGTAATTCGCCGCAAGCTCGCGCACCCGGGAAAACGCCGCGCTCCCCGCCGAGATGTCACCCGTTACGAGGTCCACGCCGTCGGGGTTCACCATCGGCATGATATAAAGCGAAGCGCGCGAAAGCAGCGTCTGCGCGTCGCGTCCGCCTATCTCGCCGCCGGAAACACAGGCCTCGGCATAGCGTTCGAGAAATTTCATCAGCACAGGCGCGGTTATCCACTCGTTTGCGTGGTGCGCCGCGTTATAAAACGTTTCGAGCTCTCCGTTTCCGATTTTCACCCAATGCAGCGGCCTTCCGAGGGAACTGTAGCCCGCGCTCCCAGTTTGCAGGAACGGATATCGGGCCTTTAGTCCGCGCAGACAGTAATCGAGCGCCGCCGAGCCGAAGCTTATGTTCCCAGGCACGACTTTGAAGTCCAGCGGCACGGTCAGTACAGAGCCGATTTTCAGATTAAACGGGTCTATGCCGGGGTTCGCCGCATCTATCGCCCGCACACTGCCGCCGTATTTCGCCGCAATTTTATAAAAGCTGTCACCCGGTGCGACCCTATGCAGTACAAAGCCCGTCAGCCACGGTTCCATCTTTCTCCAGGTTTGCGGCCCGACTATGCCGTCCGCCGTTATGCCCTCGGCGCTTTGGAAGTCCGTCACGCGCCTTCGCGTCTCGGGACCATATATGCCGTCGGGCGCGTCCATGCTGCCGTCACGGCGCGACAACGCGAGCTGGACAAGCTCTGTCTGCGGCCCCCGCGAGCCGATTTTCAAAACCTTCATGGTACACCTCCGCACATGGTTCTATGCCAATATATGGAGTTTTTTTAAATTTTGTTCCGTTTGAATTTCAAAAAGCTCTTATACGGCGCGGAGCGAGCTTTTTTCTCATGGCATAACATAAACATCTTTCTATAAATAAGCAATTAATTTTCTTCGCCGCGTGAAATAATTATTATCGCGCAATTAAAATATGACGCTGATAAAAATTTTCGGTTTGATGGCGCCATCAGACCGAAGCAAGGGGGAAGGCTTATGAATTTTAAAAAGAGGGCGGGCATCGCCGCCGCGCTGATAGTCGTTTTCTCGGCGCTGCAAAGCGCGGGTGCGGCGTATTCAGAAGGCTTGAGTCTCATTCCGGCAGGCGAAATAGTCGGTATAAAAATAGAAAACGACGGGCCGATGGTCGTTTCCTTCTCGGAGGGAAGCAGCTCCGGCGACGTTTCGCCCGCCTTTGAGGCAGGAATACTGCCCGGCGACGTTATCAAAGCCGTAAACGGCAAAAAGGTCGCAAGTCTCACCGACTTTGCCGATTTTATGAAGCTTTGGAACGGCGGTGAAATAAACGTAACCATTGAGCGCGGCGGCAAGACGCTGGATTTCACGCTCGTACCGCGGGCGAAAAGCACGGGCGGCGCGGAGCTCGGCGTTTGTGTGCGCGACGGCATGGTCGGGCTCGGCACGGTTACGTTTTATGACCCGGCCAGCGGCGCTTTCGGCGCGCTCGGCCACGGCGTGAACGACCTCGACACGGGAACCCTCCTGCCGCTTAAAAGCGGAGCAATCATGAAAGCGGAGGTTTCCGGCGCGATAAAGGGAAAATCGGGCAGCGCAGGAGAAATAACGGGCAGCTTCGACATGGAGGCAGAGCTCGGCAGCATTTCCGCAAACACAATTTGCGGCATTTTCGGGACGGCGACGAACCTTTCAGCAAAAAGCCTCAGATCAATGCCCACAGCGCCGAAAAGCGCGGTTGAAACGGGCAGCGCAAAGATAATCAACTGCGTCTCAGGCAAAGCCCGCGAATACGATATAGAAATATCGCGTGTTTACCCAGACGACGGCAGTGAGCGCGACATGCTCATATCTATAACGGATCCCGAGCTTATCGAGGTTACGGGAGGAATAGTTCAGGGCATGAGCGGAAGCCCGATAATCCAGAACGGCAAGCTTGTGGGCGCGGTGACCCACGTTCTTCTCAACGACCCCACTAAAGGCTACGGGATAAGCATCGAAACCATGCTCAACGCTATGGACGAGCCCGCAGCGTAAATGGCAAAAAGGGCGCGCTGCATTTTGCGGAGGTGCCGTAACGAACTAAATATGTACCAGGTGGAGGCGCGGCGCTGACCGCGCCTCCATTCCATATCTCAGGCGCTCTTGCGCCACTTGCCTTTGCGATCTCGCGCCGGACAAACGATTCCTCGAACGGTTTTCCAGCATGGCGGATACCGCGGCCTTGTGCTCCTCGCGCAACTCCCAAAGATACGGTCTTCTTCCGCACTTGAAGCCGCCGTATCTGGCCGGTTTCAAGGCTTTTTGCGCGCCGCGAATAACGGGCTTCGCCGGCGGCGACTACGCTCGGCGTCTGTTCCAGCCCGTCGCGCCGGAGCGGACGCTTACGAAATCGCGGTAGATCCCTTCCTGCGCCATCAGCTCCTCGTGCGTGCCGGACTGGCTTATGCGTCCGTCCGCTATCACAAGGATGCGGTCTGCGTGGCGTATCGTGTTGAGCCTGTGGGCGATGACGAGCAGCGTTTTTCCGCGGCACAGCTCGCTTATCGCCTCCTGGATATAGCTTTCGTTATCTGCGTCCACGTTCGCGGTCGCTTCGTCGAGAATGACTATCGGCGCGTCCTTAAGGATGCAGCGGGCGATGGATATGCGCTGCTTTTCGCCGCCGGAAAGGCTCGCTCCGCCCTCGCCTACGACGGTGTCGAAGCCGTCCGGCAGGGCCATGATGAAGTCGTAGCAGCGCGCCTTTTTGGCCGCGTCGATCACCTCCTCCCTCGTCGCGTCGGGCCGCCCGATTATAATATTGTTGTAGATGGTGTCCTGGAACAGGTACACGCGCTGGAATACCATTGAAATCCGGTTCATAAGCTCGCGCAGCGGCACCTCCCTCAGATCCCTGCCGCGCACTAAGATCTGCCCGCCGCGAACGTCCCAAAAACGCGCCAAAAGGTTAGCTACGGTGGATTTTCCGCTGCCCGAGGGCCCGACCAGCGCCAGCATTTTGCCCTGCTCGAGTTTAAAGGATATGCCGTGCAGAACCTCCTTCGAGGTATAGCCGAAGCTTACATTGCGAAACTCCACTTCCGGCGCGTCGGCGGAGGCCGGGATGCTCTGCTTTCCCTCGTCGGGCAGCTCCTTCTCCGCGAACACCTCTTCGATGCGGTCAAGGCAGCTGTTCATCACCGTAAGACGGCTGGCCTGGCCGTAGAGCGCCTTCATCGGCCCGAATACGTCAAAAACGAAGAGCATCATGCCTATAACGAGGCTCGTATCCATCAAGCCCTTGCCGTTGAGCGTGAGCGCAACGAACGCGAGCAGAGCCGCGCCGACTCCGTAGAGGACGTTAAGGGCCATGTGCCACGGCGTCTGGCTGCGCTCAAAGGCGATGCTGCTGCGGCAGCTTTCGCGGAAATTTTCCGTAAGCAGCGAGGAGCGCTCGCCCAGAAGGTTATAGGTTTTCGTGATGCCGATGCCCTCGGCGAAGTCAAGCACGGCTTCGGTGAGGCTTTCGTTCTGCTCCTGACGTATGGCGGACTTTTTAAGCCCGTCTATCCTCATGCCCCTTGCAAACAGCAGCACGATAGCCGTTATCGCAAGCGCCGCGAGGCCGAGCCATAGATTGAAGCAGAGGAGGAAAACGAGCATGATTATCTGCGAAAAGCCGTAGCTCATCATATCGGCAAGCGCCGTCATGCAGTTTTCTTCTATAAAGACCATATCGGAGGAGAGAACGGAGCTGATTTTGCCTATGTTCCCCTCCGTAAAATACCCCATCGGCATCCGGCGCAGGTGCTCTCCGAGCTTCATGCGCATATCGGAGAAAATCATAAACCCTGCCGCCGACTGGAGCCTGTCGGTAGTATGCTGAAATATGATTTGCAGCACGAGGCAGGCAAGTATCCCTATCCCGAGCGTGAGGCAAAGCCCCTTGTCGGCGCTGCCGTCATAAAAGGCCGCGAGCGCGAAATAGGAAAGCATAAGCGGCGCCTTTGAGAACATGGATTTCAGGAATGAAGTAACAAACGCCGCGACTATCCTTCCGCGATAAACGCCGGATACGCCGAGTATGCGTTTCATGAGAGCTATCATTTCCCGTCGCCTCCTTCCGCAGCCGTTACGCCCCACTCGGCGCTGCGCTCCGAGGCCGTCCAGAGCGTTTTATATGCCCGGCAACGCTCAAGGAGCTCTTCATGGGTGCCGCAGTCGGCGAGAAAGCCCTTGTCGAGCACGCAAATCTGATCCGCGCCCATGATGGAGCGGAGTCTGTGGGCGATAACGATAACGGTTTTTCCCTCGATGACCTCGGCTATGGCTTCGTTCATCTTCTCCTCGTTTTCCGGGTCCATGAAGGCCGTAGCCTCGTCGAGGACTACGATTGGCGCGTTTTTAAGTATGGCCCTTGCCAGCGAGATGCGCTGCCTTTCGCCGCCGGAAAGCTGCTTGCCGCCGTCGCCTGCCGGGGTGTTCGCGCCCTGCGGCAGCCGCGAAAAGAACTCCGTACACTGCGCCTTTTCCGCCGCAGCCATTACCTCCGCATCCGTCGCGCCGGGGTGTCCGAGGCGAATGTTTTCAAGCAGCGTGGTGTTGAACAGGAACTGCTCCTGCGCAACATAGGAAATCTGGTCGTTCAGCGCCTCGAGCGACATTTCACGAATATCCTGCCCGCCGATTCTGATAGCGCCGCCCGTCACGTCGTAGAAATGCACGAGCAGCTTGCCGAGCGTGGATTTTCCGCTGCCGGATTCCCCGACGAGCGCCGTGACGCTGCCCTCCGGGATATGCAGGCTGACGCCGTGGATAACCTCGTCCGAGGCGGGCGCGGTGCCGGAGCCGGGAGCGGGAGAGGAATAAGAAAAACGCACGTTTTCAAAGCTGACCTCGCGGCCCTTGCCGCAAAACGGCGCACTTGTCTCCTTAAGGGGCTCGGCGTCGAGCGCCGCCTCAAGCGCTTTTATCTTATAATCAAGCTGCGGCAGCGTTGAAACAAAGCTGAGCGCCCGCATCAGCGGAACGCCTATTCCGGCAGACATGCAGAGCACCAGCGCCAGAGCGGATACCTGCGACCAGCCCAGCAGCACGAAAAGCGCGCCGAGCGGCAGCGTAAAGAGCGCTACGCAGGGAAGAATACTGTTATAAAGCGCCATCCAGGGCCAGCAAACCTTATACCACGCAAGGGTGAAATCCCGGTAGGAGCGCACGTCCGTTTCAAAGCGCCTGTAGCTTTCGCCGTCGCGGTTGAAAACCTTGACGACCTCCATACCGTTTATGTATTCGACGATGGTGTTGTTCATCTTCTGAGCAGCGGTATAGTATTCGCCCATCTTGCTCGTTCCGCATTTATACATCGCGCCCATGGCAATGAGTCCGAGCGGGAGGGAAGCCAGCGACAGCAGCGCAAGCTTCCAGTCCGCGATAAACATGGCGATGTAGATTATCACGGGTACTGCTGTATTGGCAAAGCCCTCGGGAAGCGCGTGGGCGAGCAGGAGCTCAACGGTGTCGATATCGTCCACAAAAAGCTTCTTGATGGTTCCGGTGCCCTTCTCCTGAATTACGCCGAGCGGCTGCTTTTCAAGCTTTCCCTGGAGGGAAAAGCGGAGGTTTTCGAGCGTGTGGTAGGCCGCTCTATGGCTAAGATCCAGACCCTTGACATACAAAACGCCGTAAAGCACGCCGAAGCCGGCAATCGCCGCCGCGCGGACAGCGATAAACTGCGCGCCCATAGGCTCGCGCAGCAGCAGGGCGCGTACAAGCTCATAGACGAACCAGTACGGCGCGACGCTGCAAACGATGCCGAGAAGCATTACAAGCATGGAAAGAAGGGTCGTTTTCTTCCACGCCCCGGCATAGCGCATGACACTTGAGAGCAAACTGATTATCTCCTTTCGCCGCTTTGCCCGCGCCTTGAGCGGGCAGAACGTATTTTTGCGTTATTTCAGGCGGATATTCTGAACGAGAGTGAATTTCGGGTCGTAGTAGTAGCTGTAATCGACTATCACGTCCTTGTTCCATGCGCTCGTTTCGTTTTTGTAGATAAGCGGGATGATGAGCGCTTCGTCGGCAATGCTCGTAAGGATGGTGTTATATATTTCCTGAACGCGCTCGCTGCTCGCGGTGGAGTCAAGCTCGGCGATAAGCTCGCCCGTGATGCCTCCGAAGCCGGTGAGCTGGCCAAGCACGGGGTCAGCCACGGAGCCGATGTTGCTCACGGTGGAGGAGGGGTCCATAGCGCCGCCGTTGGTTTCCCAATAGATAAGGTCATAGTTGCCGGTCATGGCCGCCATGAACCAGCCCATCATGTCCGCGGCGGGAGCAAGCTCCACTGCGAAGCCCACTGCCTCAAGCTGAGCCTTGACGCCGGAAACGGCGGAAGCAAGCGTCCCGAAATCGTTTGTAAATGAAATGGAAACGCTGAGCTTTTCGCCTTTCTTTTCCCTTACGCCGTCGCCGTCGGAATCCTCCCAACCGGCCTCGCTGAGAAGCTGCTCAGCCTTTTCAAGGTCGGTGGGATAAACCGTCCGGTTTACGCCGCAGTATGGCTTGTCGGCGCTGAAAAGCGTCTCGGCGGGCGTTTCTATGCCGTTATAAACCGAGGAGGCGAGAAGCTGCTGGTCTATGGCATAGGAGGCGGCAAGACGCACGGTTTTGTCGGCAAACACCCCTGCGGGAACCGTCTGGACTATCTCGGTGTAATCCTCGTTCCAAAGCGTAGTGTCGGCGATACGCATGCCCAGATAGACGCAGGAGGTGCCGACGCTGTTTATCTTCGTTCCGTAGCCCGCGGCCGAAAGCTCGGCAAAGCCGTCGTAGGTGAGCTTGTCGGAGCCGAGCAGCGCCGTTACCTCTCCGCTTTGCAGCGCAAGGATTTTCGCGTCGTTGTCCGGGATTTCCTTCACGCGGAATTCATCGACCTGGGGCGCCGCGCCCCAATAATAGGGATTGCGGACGAAGGTATAGGTCGTGCCGTCATAGCGGTCAAACATATACGGCCCGGTTCCCATGGTTTCGGTGACGCAGTTTTCGTAAGCCTTGTCTGCTCCGCCCTCGAAGGCGCGGGGATTTACGATGCCGTATGGCAGGCAGAAGCTAAGGTCGTTGAGCGCAGAGTAATAGGGGCTTGTAAGCGTGAGAACAAAGGTAGAGTCGTCCTTTGCTTCGGTCGAGGCTATAAGGGCGCCGATTTTGCCGTAGTTGCCTATATAGCTGCCGAGATTTACCCGCGCCGCGTCGATGCTCTGCTTCACGGCCTCGGCGGTGAGGGCATTTCCGTCCGAAAATTTCACGCTCTCTCTCAGATGGAAGGTATAGCTCAGACCGTCGTCGCTTACATCCCATGTTTTTGCAAGGGAACCGACTATCTCATTGTTTTCATCGTAGGTGACGAGCGTATCGTAGAAGTTCATCGACCAGTAGGCGGCGCCGAAGTTCACCGCGCTTTCCGGCGAGATAACGGGATAAAACGAAGGGAAGGACCAGCTTTCCGCAAGGGTCACGGTTTTAGCTTCCGCCGCCTGAGGAGCTTCCGCCTGAGCGGACGCGGAGCCGTCGGGCAGGGTTTCTCCGGCAGCCGAGCCTCCGCAGCCGGAAAGGCCGAGGCAGAGCGCGAGCGCAAGGAGCGCCGCGGTGATTTTGGGTTTAATGCTCGTTTTGAATTTCATTTTGTGATTCTCCTTTTTTGTCATTGACTTATACGCAACGGCATATCGCCGGTCGGTATCAGGCGTAAGGCTCCATTTGCCTGAGAAGCAGGCGGGAATATGGGTGGACAAGGCAGTCCGGGCTGCCGCAGCAGGCTCTGTTTTCGACGATTTCGCCGTCCTTCATTACTGCTATTCTGTCCGCCATATAGAGCGCCACGTCCATATCGTGGCTTATCATCAGCGTCGCCGCGCCGGACTTCTCGTGAACGGCGCGGATAAGAGTGAGGATTTTTTCCTTCATAAGAACGTCAAGCCCGCTCGTGGCCTCGTCGAAAATGATGTAACGCGGCTCCGTTGCCAGAGCCCGCGCGATGCATACCCGTTTCTGCTGCCCGCCGGAAAGCTCCGACGGGTGCCGCTGGCCGAGTTCGGGGGGAAGCTGCACGCGCTCCATAAGCGATGCGACGCGCGCGCGTTCCTCCTCTCGCGGAAGCCTCATGAGATTGCGTATCGGCTCGGCAATGCTGCGGTAGACGGTATAGCGCGGGTCGAGCGCGCTGGCGGAGTCCTGCAAAACGATTTGAAGCTCCGCGTTCAGTCGCTTTTCCTTCCTTCTTGCGGGCGGGACTATGCTTTTCCCGTCCAGCAGGACGGTTCCGGAGCTCGGCGCGATTATGCCGGCGAGTATGCGCGACAGCGTCGTTTTTCCGCTGCCGGATTCTCCGACGAGTACGGTAAGCTCGCCGGGTCTGAGGGCGATGCTCGCGTCCCGGACGGCCTGCGTCCCTGCGCTGTCCTTAAAGCTTTTTGTAATATGCTCAGCTATCAGCATGGCTCGCTCCTTTGGATAACGAAGAGGCTCTTACGAGAGCCCTGGTATATTCGTGCCGCGGCGAAGCATAGACCTCGCGCGTGCTCCCCCGCTCGACGATCCTCCCCTCGCGCATCACCATCACGTCTCCGCCGAGACGCAGCGCCGCGGCAAAATCATGCGTTACGAAAAGCAGGGCCGCGCCGCCGTCACGCAGCCGCGCAAAAACGTCGACGATTTCGTTGCGGTGCACTACGTCGAGCGCCGTCGTGGGCTCGTCGGCGATAACGAGCTCCGCGTCCGTGCTCAGCGCAATGGCTATCAGCACGCGCTGCAGCATCCCGCCGGAAAGCATTCCGGGGCGCGACGCGCATACGCGCTCCGTGTCCGCGAGACCCGCGTCCGTCAGCGCCTTTTCTATTCGCTCGCGCCGCTGCGCCTTGCCGAGCCTTGTGTGCAGCCGCAGCGTTTCGTCCATCTGTTTCCCAATCTTTACGGAGGGGTTCAGCGCCGTCATCGGGTTTTGCGGGACGAGGGCAATACGCTTGCCGTAATAATCCGCCCGCCATCGTTCCGGCAGGCCGCGCAGCTCCGTCCCGTCGAAGCAGATGCTCCCGTCTACCCGGAAGCGCCTGCTCAAAAGCCCCATCACGGCGCGGCAGCTCACGCTTTTCCCGCAGCCGGACTGCCCGAGAAGTATAAGGCTTTCCCCGC
This sequence comes from Oscillospiraceae bacterium, assembly GCA_016290695.1. GTDB lineage: Bacteria > Bacillota > Clostridia > Oscillospirales > Oscillospiraceae > RGIG6375. The sequence continues at coordinate 6,889 of JAEEUX010000005.1, read as the reverse complement.
TTCCGACGCGGAAGGAAAGGCGGTCTACAAGCAGCGAGCAGTCATCCTTAAGCCGTATGGAAAGCTCTTTTACATTCAGTTCCTTCATGCTTCACCCTCCAGAATGTCGCGCAGCGCCTCACCGAACAGATTGAAGCCCGCCGCAGCCAGCAAAATACAGGCGCCGGGGTATACGAGCATTTCCGGGTGGGAATAAATCGTCCCGCGCGCGCCGTTGAGCATCGCGCCCCATTCCGCCGTTTCCGGCCCGAGCCCGAGCCCGAGAAAGGCAAAGCCGGAGACCATGATTATAGAGGAGGCGACGCCGGTAGACAGGTAAACTATAAACTGCGGCAAAACGTTCGGGATGAGGTGCAGAAAAATAAGCTTCGCCGTCCCGCAGCCCGCGAGCCGGGCGGCTAAAACGTAATCCTTGCCCATTTCAAGCATGGCGTAGGAGCGCACCATGCGGGCAAACCACGCCCACATCGCCACGATTATCGCCACAATTACCGAACGCGCGCCCGAGCCGAGGATGCCTATTATGGCGATGGCTATAACGAGCTGCGGAAAGGCGATGAAGGTATCGCAGACAAAGCTCAGAACGGCGTCAAGCCTTTTCCCTCCGCAGGCGCTGAGCGTGCCGAGCACGAGGCCGAGCAGAGCGATGATGAGCAGCACCGGGAGGCTGATGCTCATCGAAGCGCGCGAGCCGTAGAGCAGTCTTGAAAGCTCGCAGCGCCCAAGCTCGTCGGCGCCCAAGGGGTAATCGGCGCAGGGCTCGGCGAATTTTTTCGTCAGATCCGTTTCGTTCGGGGCGTGCGGGGCAAGCAGCGGAGCCAGCGCAGCGGCCAGAAGCACCGCGATAATAAGGACAAGCCCGACTATCGCCTGCGGGTTTTTCAGGGTTTTTCTTATCATGGCTCAGCTCCTTACCGTCCACGGGCAGAGCAGGCGGTTAACAAAGTCGCCTGCGAGATTTGCCAGCACGAATATCGCCGCCACGATCACTGCGCAGGTCGCAACGGAGGTGGAATCCGCCGAGGCGACGCAGCCGACGAGGTAAGTTCCCAGCCCGTTCAGGCTGAATACGTTCTCCACCACAGCGCCGCCCGCAAAGAGGTAACCGAGGTACTGGCACAGCATCGTCACGACGGGCGGAAGCGCGTTTCGCAGCGCGTGATGCGTGAGTATGCGCCCGCGGCCGAGCCCCCTTGCCCGCGCAAAGTCGGCGTATTCAGAGCCCATTTCCTTCAGGAGCGAAGCGCGGAAAACGCGGATGAAGCCCGAAAAAATCGGCACGGACAGCGCGAAGGACGGAAGTATGTAGCCCTTTATCCCCGGCGCGGGCAGCACGGTGAAAATCGGCCTTTTCACGGCGAAGGAAATAAGCAGCAGAAAGCCGAGCCAAAAGGTGGGAAAGCTCATCCCCACGACGCTTGCAACGCGGACGAAATGGTCCGCCGCGCCGTCGGGGCGACGCGCGCAGATAAGGCTTACGGGCACGGAAATGATTATCACCCACGCAAGAGACAGCCCCACGAGCGCCGCGGAAACGGGAAAGCACTGCGCGAGATCCTCCATAACGGGCTTGAAGGTATATATTGAAATACCGACATCGCCGCGAAAAAGCCCGGCGATCCACGCGGCGTAGCGCGCGGGCAGCGGTTTATCCAGCCCCATGCTTTGCCGCACGGCTTCGATTTGCTCATAGCTAGCGTTGATATTCGTCCTGCGCGCGATGATCTCCGCCGGGTCGCGCCCGAAGAGCCCGATAAGCGCGAAGCTCAGGACGCTGACCCCCGCCAGAACAAGGAAAAACATTAAAATACGATGCGAAATATAGCGTTTCATAAAAACCTCACCATGAGAATCAAAAATAACAAAATGCGAAAACTGTTATAAAAAACTCCCGGCCGTACAGGGCCGGGAGTTAAGGCGCTATTTTGATTTCATCTATCAGTCTCATATAACCCGCCTCGGTAAAGGCGGCGTACTGCCGTATAAGGCGGCGTATTTCTTCCATTGTGTACCCTCCGTAAACAAGCTCCATATACTGCGTGAATTTGATGCGCACAAAGAGCCGGACTATCCCGGCGTCAACGGGCCTCCCCGCAAGGCTGTCGAAGCAGGCCTTGTAGCTGGGGAAAAACAGGCCGTCAAGCAGCCTCTCGCGAAAGCCGGAATACCGCGTCCCGCCGGAGCAGTCAAACAGCAGGCGGAATTCGTCCCTGTGCGCGCAGATGAACTCGATAGCCTCCAGCTCGTTGCCGCAGTTATTCTTAACGTCCGCCATGGCGCGGCCTATAACGCCGTTATACATAACGCGGAAGCGCTCGAGCATGGGCTCCACAATGGCGGCAAACAGCGCGTCCTTTTTATCGAAATATGCGTAAAAGGCGCCGGTAGTCACGCCCGCCTCCCTGCATATCGTGCGCAGCGAGGCCCCCTCGAAGCCGTGCAGAAGGAACTGCTCCTTCCCGCTTTTGAGGAGCGCGGCGCGAATATCAAAGCTTTTCGAGTTCATACAGCACCTCGGCAGCCAGTAGGTTAGTTTTGACTAACACATTATAACAACTGCGATTTTTCCTGTCAAGCAATAAATTAATTTTTTGCAGCAAAAATAACGAAGTGCGGAAACGAACGAGCCGCGCCGAAGGGATCCGGCGCGGCTCAGACTTTTTTCGATTTATCGTTGCTTTACGCTTATCCGGCGAGCTTCCAGGAGGCAGCCTCCCTGCGGCCCTCCACGAAGCTTTTGTAGATGCCGGCGCGGCTCATAAGCTCCTCGTGCGTTCCGGCCTGGGAAATTCTACCCCTGTCGATGACGAAGATGCGGTCAGCGTTGCGGACGGTTTTCAGGCGGTGCGCTATCATGATGATGGTTTTTTCCTTCGTGAGCGCTTCAATCGCCGCCGTCAGCTCCGCCTCGTTCTCCGGGTCTACGTTCGCCGTGGCTTCGTCCAGAATGATTATCGGCGCGTCCTTCATAATGGCTCTGGCGATGGAAATCCTCTGCTTTTCGCCGCCGGATAGGCTGGCTCCGCCCTCGCCGATAACGGTATCGTAGCCCTTTGGAAGCGACATGATGAAATCATGGCATTTAGCCTTTTTCGCGGCCTCGATAACGCGCTCCATCGGCGCGTCCGGCTCTCCGAAGCGGATGTTGTTGGCTACGGTATCCTCAAAAAGATACACGTTTTGGAACACAAAGCTGAAATTCTTCATAAGAGAATCGAAGCTGTAATCCTTCACGTTCCTGCCGCCGAGCGTAACCTCGCCCTCCTGAACGTCCCAGAAGCGCGCCATAAGGTGGCAGAGCGTAGTTTTTCCGCCGCCGGAGGGGCCGACGAAGGCCGTCGTGCTCTTTTCCGGGATGTGAAGGCTCACGCCGTCGATGATTTTGCGCTTATCGTAGGAAAAGCCCACGTTTTTAAGCTCGATGTCCCTGTTTTCGGGGCTTATGTCGTCGCCGTCTATATCCATGGGCGGCATATCGAGGATTTCCTTCGTCTTGGCGACGGAGATCCTTACCGTGCGGAGGAGCGAAGTGAAGGCGCTCATGGAATCGAGGCTTTCGTACACCATGAAGGACGACACCATCATCATTATGCAGTAAAGCAGCGGCATGGAGCCGTCAAAATACAGCTTGAGGCTCAGAACGGACATGGCTACGCCCGTCAGCTTCGTGACTATATTCTGCACCGTTACCCAGGGCACGACCTTGAACTCCATGCTCGTATCCGAGGCCTGCTTTTCCCTGATAGCTGCCTCGAGCTTCTTCGCCGCGTCGTCGGTCATCGAATAATTCTTGACCTCGGCAATACCCTGGACGTATTCTATCACCTGCGCCACAAGCTCCTCGTCGGCGCGCTGCTTTCTCGGCGCGGCGGGGCGGACGGCGCGCTGCATCACGGCGTTGAAGCATACATAGAGTAATATGCCGGCGAGCAGGACTATGCCGATGCGCCAATCGAAGGCGAAGACGAAGCAGGCAATAACCGCGGTGGTCAGGATGCCCTGCGTGGTTATCATCACGATGCGGGTGGCTATGTCGGCGAGAGCCTCCATGGTGTTCGTAGTAACGTTCGTGATGGCGCCGAGAGAGTTTTTGTTGAAAAAGCCCATCGGGAGGTATCTCAGGTGCTCGGCTATCTCGATGCGCTTCTGGGCGCAGGAATGGTAGCCCGCCTCGCATTGCAGCATGGTGGTTTTAAGGTTTATCGCAACCTGGCCCAGCACGGAGACGAGCATTATCCCGAGCGAGATCCAGATATGCCGCGAAGTCATGTTCCCATCTATAAGTCCCTGCACGACGGCGGCTATTGCCGTGATGCGAAGCGCGGCGAATATGGCGCGCACGACGCCTAAAACTATCGCGAGGTACAGCTTGTTGCGGTCCTTCCTGTTGCAGAAACCAAAGAACTGCTTGAGCGTTTTAATCATCTTCTTCGCCCTCCTTTGCCTCGATATGAGCCTGCCACATTCTGCGGTAGAGCTCGCTTGTTTCGAGCAGCTCGCTCTGCGTTCCGCAGGAGTCGACGCGCCCGTCTTTAATAAGGATTATCTGGTCGGCGGAAGCTATCGTCGAGAGCCTGTGGGCTATGACAAGGAGCGTCCTGCCCGCCACGAGCTTAGCCACGCTGCGCTGCACCAGCGCTTCGTTTTCCGGGTCGGTATAGGCCGTCGCCTCGTCAAGAATGATTATAGGCGCGTCCTTCAGCATCGCGCGGGCTATGGAAATGCGCTGCCGCTCGCCGCCGGAAAGGTGGCTGCCCGAGCCGCCGCAAACGGTCTGGTAGCCGTTTTCGAGGCCGATGATAAAGTCATGGCAGCCGCAGGCCTTCGCCGCGGCGACGACTTCGGCGTCCGTAGCCTTCGGGTTGCCGAGGCGTATGTTTTCCATCACGTTCATATCAAACAGGTAATTATCCTGCGAAACATAGGCGATGGTCTTGTGGTAATCCTCCAATGGAATATTGCGTATATCGACGCCGCCGAGGCTTATCGAGCCGCTGCCGACATCCCAGAACGAGGCGATGAGCTTCGCTATCGTCGATTTGCCCGAGCCGGAGGGGCCGACGAGGGCGTTTACCGTGCCTTCCTTTATGCTCAGGCTCACGCCGTGAAGGACCTCCTTCTCCTTGTAGGCAAAGCGGACGTCCTGGAGCCTTATCTCCGTGCCCTGCGGCTTAACGCTGAGCTTTTCGGGTCTTTTGAGCTCCGGCTTTTCAAGAATGTTCGCGACTTCGCCGATAATAGTGCCCATTTTCGCTATTTCGTCCGTATAGCTCGAGGCCATAACAAACGGGGTGATAAGACTCAGCGAGAGAACGATGAGCATAAGCAGATCCGGCGCGGTGACGCTCCCCTTCATAAAGAAGGATACGCCGAAGGGGAGGAGCGGCAGCAGCGTCGCGGGCAAAACGACCATTGCAAGGCTGTGGCACAGGTTGCAGCTCCGCATCCAGTCTATGAAGCAGTCCGCGCCCTCCTTTGCCGCGGTGACGAATTTTTCGTAGCTCGTTTTTGCCTTTCCGAAGGCCTTTATCACCTCTATTCCGCCGATGTATTCGACGGCGGTATCGTTGAGAGCCTTTGTCTTGACGATGGTGTTCTCATAGTTTTTCTGGCTTCCGCGCATCATCAGCGCGAAGGCAAGCGCGCCCACCGGAACCGTAAGCAGCGACAAAAGCGTCAGCCGCCAGTCTATCTGAAGCATATAGGCCAGAACGACGAAGGGGATTATCAGGTTTGACGTAAGCTCAGGTATCATGTGGGCAAGCGTCGTCTCGATAGAGTCCACGCGCTCGACGATGATGTTCTTATACGTTCCCGAGGATTCGTCGAGAACGTCGCCGAGCGGCATTTTCGCGAGCTTTTTCGTGAGTCTCCGCCGTATGTTCGCCAGAACCTCAAAGGTCGCCTTATGCGAGGTCATCGTAGACGCCGCGTGAAGGAGCCGGTTCAGGACGAAGAACAGCGCCATCCAGAGGCATTGCGTAAGGCAGTAGCCAAAATCCGCCGTCCGTTCAAACAGCCCTCTTACGATGCCCGCCAGATAAATATACGGGATAAACCCGCAAAGGACGCTCAATACAGCCAGTATCACGCTGATGACGTAGCTGCTGCGCCTGCTCCCGGCAAACTCCATCACCCAGCTTAGCGAGCCGCGTTTTCGGGCCTTCTTCTGATTATTTTCTTTCTCCATTTAACTACCTCCCAGTTAGATATAACTAACCTATATTTGATAAAAAACGCCTTCGTGCAGCGGGAGCCTGAAGGCGTTAATATCCGAAAAATTCCTTCCACGCCGCAGAGAAAAACCTGTCGAGCGTATCGGCGTAATGCAGCGCTTCCTCGAGGCTGAAGCCATGCTCCACCGTCTGAAAAATGGCATTGATATTTACCGTTATGAGAAGGTGCAGCTCCTTTTCGCTGAAATCTTTCAGCTTGAATCCCCGGCTTTTCACGGCGTTCATGAAATAAAGGACGGTTTGCTCCTCAAGAACCGCGAAATCATGCAGGAAAGTTTCGTATTTCGTCCCCTGCGCCTTGCATATCATGAGGCGGAAGGCGTCCAGATGCTCGTAAACGTAAGTTACGGTGAGCCTTGCGTCCTTACCGTTGTCCCAAACGCTCAGATTCCCGGCTCTGACGACCTCCATCTGGCTGTCGACCTCGCGGCTGTAAAGAGCCATCAGCCCCTGATAAGCGGGCTCGACGAGGGCGGAGAACATCTCCTCCTTGCCTGCAAAATGCTTGTAAAGCCCGGAAACGCTCATCCCCACGGCGGAGGCGATGCGCCGCATGGAGGCGTCCTTGAAGCCATGCTCCAGAAACTCAGCCGTCGCCGCCGATATTATGTTTTCGTGATGCAGCTCCTTGTCCCTTGCCATAACGCGCTCCT
>JAEEUX010000192.1 GCA_016290695.1 Oscillospiraceae bacterium | reverse complement strand
GCGTCCTCGATTATCGCCTCCGGGATGCCGAGGCGGCGGGAAATCTCAAAGGCGTTGGACTTGCCCGGGATGCCCATTATGAGGCGATAGGTCGGGCGCAGGGTCTCCACGTCGAACTCGCAGGAGGCGTTCATGACCCCCTTGGTCGTCGTGGCGTAGATTTTCAGCTCGGAATAATGCGTCGTCGTGGCAACATGCGCCCCGCGCCGGCGGGCGTGCTCGATGATGGAGGTAGCGAGCGCCGCGCCCTCGACGGGGTCTGTCCCCGCGCCGAGCTCGTCGAGCAGCAGAAGCGAATCGTCGTCGCAGACTTCGAGTATGCCGACAATGTTCTTCATGTGCGAAGAAAAGGTGGAAAGCGACTGCTCAATGCTCTGCTCGTCGCCGATGTCGGCAAGCACCATGCCGAAGACCGGCACGCGGCTGCCGTAGTCCGCCGGGATATGCAGGCCGCACTGAGCCATGACGCAGAGAAGGCCGAGCGTTTTTATCGTGACGGTCTTGCCGCCGGTGTTCGGGCCGGTTATTACGAGGGTGTCGCAATCGTCGCCGAGCTCTATATCAATGGGGACGACGGCGTTTTTGTTGATAAGCGGATGGCGCGCGCGGCGCAGGATTATGCTTTTATCCTCGCCGATCTCCGGGCAGGAAGCCTTCATCGCGTAGGAAAGGCGCGCCTTGGCAAAGATAAGGTCCAGCGAAGTCAAAACGTCGAAATCATAGACTATATCCTCGCGCTTTTCGGCGGCGAGGGTAGAAAGCTCGGCCAGAATGCGCTCTATTTCAAGCTTTTCCTTGGCTTCAAGCTCGCGGATTTCGTTGTTTGCCTGCACCACCTGCATGGGCTCGACGAAAAGCGTCGCCCCGCTGGAGGAAACGTCGTGCACAAGGCCCGGGACGCTGCCGCGAAACTCCGCCTTGACGGGGATGACGTAGCGCCCGGAGCGCTGCGTGATTATCGGCTCCTGCAGGAGCTTCTGCGTCGTCGAGGAGCTTATCATGCGCTGCAGAACGTCGCGCACCTTCCCGTTCGCCGCGCGGATATGGCGGCGGATGTCGGCAAGCTCAGAGCTGGCGGCGTCCGCTATCTCCTCCTCGCTTACGATAGCCGTGGAGATGCGGTCTTCAAGGTATTTGTCGCTTCTCAGAGCGCCGAAAAGCCCGTATAGCGAGCTATCGTGCGCCGCGCCGCCGTAATCCTCGGCAAGCCGCGCCGCGCGCAGGAGGTTCGCCGTATCGAGCAGCTCGCGCGGGTTGAGGGAGCCGCCGAGCTTTGCGCGCGCAAGGCTCGCGCCGACGTCCTTTATCGAGGAAAGCGGCGGCGTCCCCTTGTAGGCAACGAGGTCGCGCGCGTCGCTCGTTTCGCGAAGAAGCGCTTCCGTTTCATAAACGCTGCCCGAGGGCATAAGAGCCCTTGCGCGTTCCTTCGCGCCCTCGCTGACGGCCTCCGCCGCGAGCATTTCCAGAACGCGCGGAAGCTCCAGAAGTCTTATGGATTTTTCATAAAGAGCGTTCATAAGCGTGTGTACTCCTTATAGTAATCAAGCGTGCGGAAGCTTCGTTCAAGCTGTGCCGAAACGTAGCTCTCCCCCGCAAGCGAAAAACGCGCCGCCGCGTCGGGGTCCATCGAAAACGAAAAGACGCGCTTAGGCTCGGCGGAGGCGACATAGCGCATCGCCGCGAGTGACCGGGCGCAGAGCCGAACCGAACGGAGGCCCGAGGCGGCGGCGCAGGAGGCGCACATGAGCCCCTCTCCCTCCACGGCGAGAACGGGCAGCTCCGGCTCCGGCTCGCCGCAGCGCGAGCAGCGGGAAAGCGGCGGCGCGTAACCGGCGAGGCACATCAGGCGCAGCTCGAAGGCGCCCTTTAAAATATCGCGCGGCTTTTTCCCCTCGCTCAGCGTGAAAAACGCGTTCAGAGCGAGCTGCAGGATTTCATCCTCCGGTATATCCTCGCGGCAGACAGCGTCCAGCAGCTCGGCAAAATACGCCGCCAGCGCGAGGCTTTCCAGCCCGCCCGCCCCTATGCCGGGAAAAAGCTCGATAGCCGAGGCCTCCGTGAGATTATAGCGCCCGGCAGTCTTTGAAAAGGTAAGCTCCGAGTAGGCGTAAAGCTGCGCGCCGGAGGCAAGGCGGCTGTTTTTGCGCCGCACGCCCTTCGCCGAGGCGGAGATTTTGCCCTCGCTCTCCGTAAGGACTGTGAGCATGCGGCTGCTTTCCTTATAGTCCGCCGTGCGGAGGATAAGCCCCTTCGTGGTGATATACATAAGCCCGTCAGTCCTCGGCGTTGAAGCCGAAGTTTTTTATCAGAAAATCGCTGTCGCGCCAGTTTTCCTTGACCTTTACCCAGGTCTGCATATAAACGCGCGTGCCCATGTAGCGCTCTATGTCGCGGCGGGCCATCTCACCTATCTTTTTGAGCATCGCGCCGCCCTTGCCGATGATTATCTTCTTGTGGCTCGCCTTTTCGCAGTATATGGTAACGTCGAGGTCGATTATCTCGGTTTCCTCCCGCTCGGAGAATTTCGTTATCTCAACCGCCGTGCCGTGCGGTATCTCCTTATCAAGGCAGTAAAGGAGCTTTTCGCGCACGATCTCCGCGATTATCTGTCTGTCCGGCTGGTCTGTTACCATGTCCTCGGGGAAAAGCGCCGAACCGGGCTTGGCAAAGCTTTTGAAAAGCTCCATGAGCTCCGTTACGCCCTCGCCCGTCTTGGCGGAAATGGGCATGATATGGTCGAAATCGTGTGCCTCGGAATAGGCCGCGATAACGGCAAGAAGCTCCTCCTTCTTCACCGTGTCGATTTTGTTTATAACGAGCACGGAGGGGACGGAGTCGGCCTTTATATACTCGATAAGCTGCGCCTCCTGCTCGCCGACGGAGGCTATGGGCTCCACGACGAGCGCCGTCGCGTCCGTGCCGGAAAAGCTCTTGCGGACGACGTTTACCATATAGTCGCCGAGCTTGGTGCGCGGCTTGTGGAAGCCGGGGGTATCCATGAAAACAAGCTGCGTGTCGCCGAGATTGTGGACGGCGTAAATTCTGCCGCGCGTCGTCTGCGGCTTATTGGACACGATGGCGATTTTTTCGCCCGCGATGGCGTTGGCAAGCGTCGATTTGCCGACGTTCGGGCGGCCCGTGATGTTGATAAGAGCGGTTTTTTCGATATTCATTTTCCCGCGCCTCCTTATTTTTCAAGGTGGAGGACGGCCATAACGGCCTCCTCGCGCTCGCGCATTTTCGCCTTCTGCTCGCCCTCGTCCAGATGGTCATAGCCCAAAAGGTGCAGCACCGAATGGACGACGAGGTAGGCCGTCTCGCGCCATACGCTGTGGCCGAATTCCTCTGCCTGCGCCTTTATGCGCTCGGCGGAAAGCGCCATGTCGCCGAGGGGCAGGAGGCCGGTTTCCTCGTCCAGCATGTCCTCCGTCGCGCGGAAATCCCCCGGCGTGAAGGAAAAGCTCGGGAAGCTCAGGACGTCCGTCGCGCTGTCGACGGAGCGCATATCTTTATTAATCGCGCGGATGCCCTCGTCGTCCGTGAAAAGGACGCTCACCTCGCAGTCGAGATAAACGCCCTCGGCGTCGAGCGCGGCGCAAATTGCGCGGCGGACAAGCCCCGCGCAGCGCCATGCGGCGGTAACGCCGTTTTCGCTGTTAATTACTATCTTATGGCTCATTTTCTACGCCCTCTGTTCGTTTGATTTTGGCGCGGCGCGCCGGGTCTGTGCGGAGGCTGCGGGCGCGCGCGTTCATATTTTTCATAGGCCTCGATTATGCGCTGCACGAGCACATGGCGCACGACGTCCGCGCTCGTGAGGCGGCATATCTCTATATCCTCTATGCCGCTGAGCACGCGCACGGCTTCCTTGAGGCCGCTCGTCTTGTCGGCGGGAAGGTCTATCTGCGTCTCGTCTCCGGTTATGACTATCTTCGAGTTGAAGCCGAGGCGCGTGAGGAACATCTTCATCTGCTCGCGCGAGGTGTTCTGCGCTTCGTCGAGGATGATGAAGGAATCGTCCAGCGTTCTGCCGCGCATATAGGCCAGCGGCGCGACCTCGATGTTGCCCTTTTCGAGATATTTATTATAGGTCTCCGGGCCGAACATATCGAAAAGCGCGTCGTAAAGCGGGCGCAGGTAGGGGTCTACCTTGTTTTGCAGGTCGCCGGGCAGGAAGCCGAGCTTTTCGCCCGCTTCAACGGCGGGGCGCGTGAGGATGATGCGGTTTACCTGCTTTGCGCGGAAGGCCGTGACCGCGGCGGCGACGGCGAGATAGGTCTTGCCCGTTCCGGCGGGGCCGACGGCGACGGTGACGGTGTTGTTCTTGATGGCGTCGATGTAGTTTTTCTGGCCGAGAGTCTTGGCCTTCACGGGCTTGCCCTTCGCCGTTATGCAGACGACGCCCTCAGCCATCGAGGCGATTTTCTCCGCCTTGCCCTCCTGCGTGAGCTTTACGATGTACCTTACGTTCTGCTCCGTGATGCTCTCCCCGCGCGCGGCGAGGCTTAAAAGCCCCTCTATCGCCTTTTCCGCGCAGGCGACGTTTTCCTCGTCCTCGCCGGATATCTTCAGCTCCGAGTCGCGGTCAAGGACCTTGACGTCCAGCTCGCTTTCGATGATGCGAAGGTTTTCGTCAAACGAGCCGAAAACGTTTATCAAATTTTCCATTCTGTCAACGCTTATGCTGCGTTCTGTCATGTGTATATCTCCTTCGGGTATATGCTATTTATCGTTGTTATGTGTTATGTTTACAGCAACGTGAGGTTTCCGCAAAGCTCCAACCGTCTGCCTGCGCCATCGGCGCGGGATTTCGCTCCCCTCGCAGGGGAGTAAAAGCGCGGTCGGCACCTTTTTCGCTCCCCTTGGATAAGGGGAGCTGGCTCGGAGGCGCAGCCGACGAGACTGAGAGGTGGAAGGTAACGAGAGGTCGCACCCTTTTTCGCTCCCC
>JAEEUX010000191.1 GCA_016290695.1 Oscillospiraceae bacterium | reverse complement strand
AGCAGCTCGTATTTTCCCGCGCGGAGTCCATCGCATGCCGTATGCGCGATTTTTGCGTATAACTCGTCATTTTCCATTATAAAAGGGAAACCCATAGAACACTCTCCCCAAAGAATCTTAATATTATAATTATATCATTTAAATAGCACAATATCAATTTAAATTTTTACATAAAATGCGCAGTTAGACACAAAATTATCGTTTTGGCGCGCAAAAGCTGCGCTGACGGTCCGCGGAAGAGCGGATTTTAATAACAAAATATATTTGATATTGTGTTACGAATATATTATACTAATGTCGAAACATATCGATGAATACAGAAAATTGGCAGAGCAGAAGGTCAATGCTGCAGCACTTAACGAATCAAAACGCTTATTCAGCGGCAGATTTATGTGTTGGAGCTTTTGAGAAAGGAATGGTCATATAAAAATGAAAAAAGGTCTTGCTTTTCTTTTGGTTTTTGCTTTTTTGATTTCGCTTTGCGCTTGCGCGAAGGTTGAGCCCGCGCCCTCGAATCCCGAGCCGGCGGCGACGGAAGAGCCCGCCGTGCCGACGGAGGAGCCGGAGCCGATAAACGGGCCGGATTATGAGTTCACGATGGAGAATTTCCCCGTGATGGACGGCTCCACCTCTGTCGTCCCGCTGGCGAAGGCGCTGGCGCAGAAGCTTCTCAATATCAGCGCCGAGGAAGCCGACACACTCATTGAGTTTCACCGCACGACGACCTCTTACAAAAACCTCATGGACGGCGCCTGCGACATAGTAATCGCCGGCGAACCCGCGATGGAGGTATTTGCGGAGAAGAGCTCGCGCGGATTCGAGTGGGAAAAATCCCAGATTGGCAGCGACGCGCTCGTTTTCGTCGTGAACGCGAATAACCCCGTCTCTAACCTTACCACGGAGCAGATTGTCGGCATATACACCGGCAAGATAAAGAACTGGAAGGAACTCGGCGGCGACGATAACGAGATTATCCCCTTCATCCGCAATTCCACGGCGGGTTCTCAGGCGCTCATGGAAAAAAGCGTCATGAGGGGCGCGGAGTTCGGCGAGACGCCGAAAAACTACACGATAGAGTCTATGGCGGGGCTCATGGAGGGCGTTAAGAGCTATGATAACTCCGCCGGAGCGATAGGCTATTCCGTATATTATTACGCAAACGACATGAGGATGGCGGAGGGCCTCAAGCTCCTTTCCGTGGACGGCGTCGCCCCCTCGGATAAGACCATAGCATCCGGCGAATACCCGCACCTCACCTCCTATTCCGCGACCATTGCGGCCTCCACGCCGCAGGACGCCCCGGCGCGCATTCTCTACGATTGGCTCCTTTCTGAGGACGGACAGCGTTTTATTGCCTCTCATGGCTATGTCAGCAGCGCCGGAGAATTTGTCCCCGCAAAGCAGGAGAGCCTTTTCACCCGCCTGCGCGACGAGCAGATCGACGATCTCGTTCCATCGGCTGATTACGGGCCGATAAGCCCCTTCGCCGGAGAAAAATTCGAGGTAGAGGGCGATTACTATGAATGCCTGTACGGTTTGTGTACGGCAAAGGGCGAAATAATCGTTGACCCCGTATTTTCCGACGTTTATCTTTTCACAAACGCAGAGCGCGATATGGGAGCGATTGCCGAAACCATCGAAACCTATCCGGCTATATGCCTTGAGCGCACGACAAACGAACTGGACGAATACGACTGGCCGAAGGTGCTTTACGGCGCCGCTGCGCTGGACGGGGCATGGTACACCGGCTGCATTTACGACACGATTGTGGCCTCGCCCAAATATCTTTGCTGCCGCGCCGGGGTGAAAATCACCGTTCTGGACTATTCAGGGAAGAAAATTTCGGAGTTCGACATCCCCCGCGAAAGCTATGTTTCCCGCTTTGACGACCATGATATGGCGCTCTTCCAGCGCTGGGACGGCGGGCAAAGCACATCGTATTTCATCAATATTTACGGCGACAAAATATCTCCCGAGCATAATAACTATAATGATTTTTCCTGCGACAGAGCCGTTTTCTTTGCCGACAACGGCGACGTCGGCGTCGTGGACAGGAGCTTTAATGTTGTTGTCGAGCCTGGAAATTACGCCTATATCAGCAGCTTCCTGAATGGTTCCGCAGTCGCAAACATCAATAATGGCTCGGAATACAGCTACTACATTATAGACACGAACGGCAAGGTCATGTTCTATTCCGACAAATGGCTGAGCTATTCGGGCGGAGACTTCTATGAGTATTATTCCTATGACGATACCAGCGGCTCCTCCAAGAGCTATTACATCAAAAACGACGGCTCAAAAATTATTTCTGATGAAAACACACACTATTTCAACGGATTGTTCTGGAAAAACGACGGCACTTTAAGCATATCCATTGATAATGGAGAGACCTTTGTCGATACAGGCTTAGATGTCGGCGACAGTTGGGCTCAGGTAGAGCTTCTGAAGGACGACGATTACCTCATAAGCGCTGGCAGCGCGGCCTATATCTGGAACGCCAAAACCGGGAAGCTTCTCTTTATCACCGGCTGCGATTTTGCCTATTCCTTAGGCGAATATATAATGGCCGGCGACTATGATGATTCTTCGGCGAATTCCGTTTATGACAGAACCGGGAAAAGGCTGGCCTCCGGCTACGCGATGGGCGGCATGGAATTTACCCCGGATTTCACCGTCCTTTCCTCTCTGAGCGACAGCTATGTGATATACAAGGATAAGATTATCCTCCACATTGATAACAGCGAGAACGCCCCGGAATGATAAAGACCGAAGCCGGCTTCTGCCTTTGGCGCCGATGCTGAAAGGAATAGTCAAAAAAATGAATTTACGGCTTGTTAAGCGCGTAAAAGGGTTGTATAATATTTTTGGTGTTAGATACGACAGGAAGCGGCTTTTGCCGATTCCGGATTATATAACGGAGGCGTATTGCATTGTTTGAAAAGCTTATAGACATTCTGAAGAAAGACCCGCGTAAAATAGTTTTCACCGAAGGCCCCGATCCCCGTATCCTCGAGGCTTCCGCCCGTCTGAAGAAGGATGGTTTCCTTACGCCCGTCCTCGTCGGCAAGGTTGACGAGGTAAAGGCTGCCGCCAAGGCCGGTAATTTCGATATCGACGGCCTTGAGATAATTGACCCTGAGACCTATCCCAAGATGGATGAAATGGTTGACAAGATGGTCGAGCTCCGCAAGGGCAAGATGACGCCCGAGCAGTGCCGCGACGCGCTCAAGAAGGGCAATTATTTCGGAACCATGCTCGTTAAGATGGGCGTCGCGGACGCTCTCCTTGGCGGCGCGACCTATTCCACCGCTGATACCGTCCGTCCCGCGCTCCAGCTCATAAAGACCAAGCCCGGCAACAAGATTGTTTCCTCCTGCTTCATCCTCGTAAGAGGCGAGGAAATGATCGCCATGGGTGACTGCGCCATCAATATCACCACCGACGAGGACCAGCTCGTTGAGATCGCTATCGAGACGGCAAAGACCGCCGAGACCTTCGGCATCGACCCGAAGGTTGCCATGCTCAGCTATTCTACCCTCGGCTCCGGCGCCGGTCCCGACGTTGACAAGGTTCGCAACGCCACGGCGAAGATTAAGGCCGCTGCGCCCGACCTCAAGATCGACGGTGAGCTCCAGTTCGACGCCGCGGTTTCCCCCGTCGTCGCCAAGACCAAGTGCAAGGGATCTCCGGTGGCAGGCCAGGCCAACACCTTCATCTTTCCCGAGATTCAGTCCGGCAATATCGGCTATAAGATTGCCCAGCGTCTCGGCGGCTTCGATGCTTACGGCCCCATCCTTCAGGGCCTCAACGCCCCGATTAACGACCTTTCCCGCGGCTGCAACGCCGAGGAGGTCTATCAGATGGCCATAATTACCGCCGCGCTGAAGTAAGCACTCAGCGGGAACTTCATAGCCTGAATCAAAAACGGAGAACCGAAAGGCTCTCCGTTTTTTGTCATTTTTACTTTTATTCTTCCGTTTCGTTCGGGATAAACTCCGTGAACTGGCCTGCTATTACGAAGCGCTCGGTTCTGTTGCGGCTTGTGCAGGTGGAAAGCGTCATTATATTCTCTCCATTCGGCTCAACGCCGGTATTGTAGACGGAATAGCGGCGGAGCATGGAGATATGCTCGGAAAACGCCTCGGGAGAGCTGAAATTGAAATCATATACTGAGCTGAGCGCGTCCGTTACAAGGGCGGCGAAGACTGTATAGACGTATTTGCCCTCGGGCGTTATGTACTCAAAAACGCTGTGCCCGGAGTAATAATCCTGGCTGCGATATTCGCTCAGGCTGCCGAACATTGTGTCGTTTTTCATGTTGTGGCCGTATATGACGGTGTTCGCGTCGCTGAGGTCGGGGGAATTGCGGTAGTCCATGAATATGCTGCCCGCGGCGGCATAACTGCCGTCGTAGGCCGTGTGGATATAGCTGTCGTTGCTCGTGCCGCGAAGGACGGGGTAGCTTATCTCGGTGCCGGGGATGTAGAGCCACGCGATTATATCGCCGTTCACGGATTTAAGCGCGTCGAAATCGACGGTAAGCGTTTCTTCCTCTGCTTCCTCCTCAAGCGGGGGCTCCTCGCTGTCAGACTCCGGCTCGGCGACAGGGACGTGACGGACGAGCTTGGCGGGCGCGGTGAAGGAGGTCTGTGCGTCGGTATAAAGCTTCTTCTCGCGGACATAGCCGAGATACTGCTTTATAAAGAAGTATCCGCTTACGAGCAAAACAAGCGCCAGCAGGCAAATTGCTATTCTTAAAATGATTTTTTTCATATTATCTTGCTTACCTCAAAACATCACAACACCGCACAAGTTCTTTGTGCGGTGTTGAGCAAATCAAACTAAGGCAACGCCGCATAATTCCGGCGCATAGATTGCGCCGTCAGAATTTTCGTCAGATTGTTCAAAAAACGCAGGTAATACTTTGTGTATTGCCGAGTATTTTTGGACGATATGACGGAATATTCTG
>JAEEUX010000190.1 GCA_016290695.1 Oscillospiraceae bacterium | reverse complement strand
AGGACGGAGGTTTTGAGCTGCTCCTTTAAGTCGCGCATCATCTTCAAAACCTGCGCCTGTATTGTAACGTCAAGCGCTGTGGTGGGTTCGTCGGCAAGCAGCAGGCGCGGATTGCATGCAAGCGCCATGGCGATCACGACGCGCTGCTTCATGCCGCCGGAAAATTGGTGAGGATACTCAAAATAGCGCTCGCGCGGGATACCTACGAGCTCCAGCATTTCCATGGCGCGCCCGATGGCGTCGGCATGGCTGATGTCGTTATGCAGCCCGATTGCCTCCTCTATCTGTTCGCCGACGCGCTCGATGGGGTTAAGAGCGGTCATCGGGTCCTGAAATATCATGGCTATCTGATTGCCGCGCAGACTGCGCATTTCCTTTTCGGAGCATTTAAGGATATCGCGCCCCTCAAAGTAAATCTCGCCCTGCGTAATTCTTCCCTGCGGCTTGGGGACAATGCCGAGGATGGCTCTTGCAATAGTCGTCTTTCCCGCTCCCGTCTCTCCGACGAGGCCGAGGGTCTCGCCCTCGTCGATGGAAAAGCTCACTCCGTTGACCGCGTGAACTACCGCGTCGTCAGACTGGAACTCGACTACTAAATCTTTTACCTCGACAAGCTTTTTGTTTTCCATTCTAAGAGCCTCCTCAGTTTCTAAGGCGCGGGTCCATGGCGTCTCTCAGGCCGTCGCCCAAAAGGTTGAACGCCAGAACCGTTATCATGATGCAAAGTCCGGGATAAATCATGAGGTCCATGTGGTCGCGCATGAGGTTTCTGCCCTCAGAGAGCATTGCGCCCCATTCAGCAATGGGCGGCTGAGCGCCGAGGCCGATAAAGCTGAGCGTCGCGCCGGAAATGATGGAGTTGCCGATGTTCATCGTCGTGGAGACGATAGTGGGCGCGATGGCGTTCGGCAGGATGTGCTTGACGATGATATGCGGCGCCTTTGCGTCGATGGCTCTCGCCGCCTCGACGAACTCCTTGCCGCGAACCGTAAGGATATTGGCTCGAATAAGCCGCGCGGCGGACGGCGTCGTAGATACGGCGATGGCGATGATGGCGTTCCGCGTGCTCGGCCCGAGGATAGCCGCGATAACGACGCACATGAGCATCATCGGGACGCAGGAAAACACGTCCATAATACGCATGATGATATTATCCGTTCTTCCGCCGAAATAACCGGCTATGGAGCCGATTATCAAGCCCGCGAGAGTACCGAATGCGACGCAGCCGAGCCCCATCTCCATAGATTTGCGGGAGCCCCAGATAAGGCGGCTGAACACATCGCGCCCGAACTTGTCCGTTCCGAGAAGGTGCTCGCTGCTCGGCTTAGCGTATGCGTTTACGAGGTCCTGCTGGTCATAGGAATAGGGCGCCAGAAGCGGCGCGAAAACCGCGACCAGGAAAACGACAAGCACTACGACAAGCCCTACGACGGCGAATTTATTCTTTTTAAGCTGATGCCAGGTTTCTCCAAGGCGGCTTCTATATACTTTTTTATTCATGCCTTCGAGACTCCTTCTTTCTTTTCTTCCTTAACTGCGCTCTTTTTCTTCTTGGACGCGCTGAACTGCGACTTTATGCGCGGGTCAACGAGCGCGAAAACAATATCAACGAGCACTAAGATAAAGCTGAACAGAATCGTAAAGAACAGAACGCTTCCCTGCACGACGGGATAATCCCGCGAGGTGAGCGCGCTTATTGTGTAGTTCCCGAGGCCGGGAATGGCGAAGACGTTTTCGGCGATAACAGAGCCGCCGAGCGAGGCGCCGAACATGGAGCCCACGATGACGATTACGGGGATAAGCGCATTTTTCAGCGCATGCTTGTAGATGACCTTGCGTTCCGTCTGTCCCTTCGCTCTCGCTGTAGTAACGTAATCCTGCCTGATCTGCTCCAGCATGCTCGAACGCGTCTGCCGGGCGAGCGTCGCCGAATAGCCGAGCGCCATTGATATCGTCGGAAGCAGCCAGCCCCGCCAGTTTTCTATGCCGAGCGGCGGGACCCATCCGAGCTTCAGCGCGAATATTCGCACGAGTATCAGCGCGAACCAGAAGCTCGGCATTGATACGAAAAACAGAGACAGCACTATGGACGAATTATCCTTCCATGTATATTGGTGCGTTGCGGCGTATACGCCCGTTGGTATGCCAATGAGGATTGCAAGTATCATACTCACGGAGACAAGAAGGAGCGTATAGGGGAATTTGGTAATTACCTCGCTCCAGACAGCGCCCTTTGTGAAGTACGACTGGCCGATATCGCCCTTGAAAACGCCTGCTATGTACTCCACATAGCGGACAAGGACATTTTTGTTCAGGCCCATTTCCTCACGCGCTATGGCTATATCCTCTTCCGTCGCGAAGTTTCCGAGAAGTTGACGGGCCGGGTCGCCGGGCGTGAACTCCAAAAGCAGCATTACAATGAGCATTACGCCGAGAACCGTCGGTATAATCCAAAGCAGACGTTTCAGAAAATATTTAAGCATGTCTTATCCACCTCGATTATTTCTTTTTCTCATAAGGGAAGATACCGAAGGAGGGAACCGAGTCGTCCTTCATGCACTTTCCGCAGTACGCACAAATCTTGTCATGGTTATAGACGCACTTGCGGAGGCTTGCCGCCTCGAACAAATACTCGTCGTCTCCGTTGGCATCCTTTCTGCGCACTATCTTGGACCAGTCTCCGTCCCCGTAGGCGGGGAAGAAAGCGACGGGCTTATCTATCCGTTTGAAGTTTATCGGGCAGTGCCACATATTGGGCGGGACACGAACGACGGTGGGCTCCGTAATGCTTATGGTCTCCATGTGGTCGGGGTCCCAGCCAAGGTCAAGCGTTATTTCAGCGTCGAAATCGAAGGGGTTTTTGAGGTCTGAGCCTATGAACCACAGGTATTCGTCGCGTGCGTGGTGAACGTGAGGAACCTCCATATTGTGCGCCGCGAGGACAACGCTGAAGCCGCCGAAAAAGTTTACATCCGGCATCTGGGTTATTCCGCGGAACTTTCCGCGCGGGTTTGCATAGGTGTCGCCATAATTATGGTATTCCACCGGGTACTCGAAGAAAAGGTCGTCATACTTTCCGCTGTGCGGAGCGGGTTCCGACCGGGCAATCTCACGCGCCCATTCCAGCGCGAAGTTGATGCGCGGGTGCGGCGTTCCGTTCTTTCGGCTTTCTTCTATGCACCTGCCGCAGTTGCGGCAGGACTGGGTCTTGTCATATACACAGCGCTTGAGGCTTGAGCCGAGATACGGAAACTCCACGGAGCCGTCCTCATTTATCCGGCGCGTCACCTTTCCGCGCTCGCCGTTCATATAGATAGACGAGAACGCAACGGGCTTTCCTACGCGCTTGTAATTAATCGGGCCGTGCCACATGCGCGGCGGAATACGCACAAGTGTCGGCTTGGTAATAACGTATTTCTCCATTTTGTCGGGGTTTTCGCCTATCCAAAGCTCTATCTCCGCGTCGAAATCGAAGAACTTCGTCAGGTCGGAACCCGAAAACATATAGATTTCTTCCACCGCGTGGTGAACGTGGGGTATTTCCGTCAGCGCCTCATGCAGCACCACGGAAAAGCCCATCACCATGTTGGACTGCCAGATGCTGTCCGTGCCGTTGAAATACGCCTTCGGGCTTGCGTACAGGTCGCCGTTGCCGCCTTCGAGCTTCGGCAAGGTATACACATACTCGTCATAAAGGCTCATTTACTCGTCTCTCCTTGTTTTTTGATTCAATGCGCTGCCGTGTATAACGCATATCTGTGTTTTATTCTACATTTCGCAGCATTTTTAGTCATTTCTCACAAATTCACGAATATTTTCTCTTTAAAAGTAGATAATTTACAAGCTTTCATTTTTATGAAACCTTCGTTTCACTTTTCTAAAACAGTATTGCAATAAAAAAGCACTCCGCAGTTTATAAAAACTGTGAAGTGCTTTTGATCATTCTTTTCCCTCGCAAAACCTTTATCCCCTGCCGGAGATGCCGTATTTCTGCATGTGACGCCATAGCGTCGCTTTGCTTACGCCGAGATCTGCGGCGGTTTTGGTTTTGCTCCAATTATTGCGTTTCAGGGCGTCGATTATCTCCTTTGCCCATTTATCAAGCTCCGGCCCTTCGCGCATTTCCTGCTCCGCAGGCGCGCGAAGGCCCTCGACAGAATCGCTCAGCGCGGCTCTGATAAAGGCCTCATTCACGCTGTGGTTAGGCGTCGTAAGTACGATCTTTTTGCAGAAAAACGAGAGTTCAAGGACGTTTCCCGGCCAATCATACTGCTGCAGACTGTCGTAAGCGCCGCGGGTAAACTTCACCGGCTTGGAATACTGCGCGCTGTACTTTCTGAGAAAAAGGTCTGCTATATGTATTATATCGTCGCGCCGCTCGCGCAGGGGCGGAACCATTATCGTAACTACATTCAGCGCATAATAAAGATCCTCGCGGAAAACGCCCTGGCGCACGAGCTCCTTCAGGGGCTTATCCGTTGCTGCGATTACGCGGATATTCTCGTTATAATGGTGAATGTCATTTTGGGCGGCATACTGGCCCTTTATAAGCAGGCAAACGCGGTATTGAAGGTCCTGCGTCAGCTTATCGACATGGTTCAGAAACAACGTCCCGCCGCGTATACCCGAAATTGCGCCGCCGGGCTCTGCATTTTCCGTGCGCTCAGTCTGGTCAAAGAGGAGATGCGAAATCTGCTCGGCGCTGTGAGCGTCGCACTCGACCTCCGCGTATCCGAATCTTTGGCGTTTGCTCTCGTTATGTATGCTGGCAGCTATCTCGGGTATTTCCGTGCCGTTTTCCCCGCACAGGAGCATAGGCGCGTCGCTGCAGGCGGCAAGCTTGGCGTTTTTGAGTGCGCGGCGAAAGCTTTCGGAGGCAAAACGAAAATCAGAAAATCTGTGTCTTGCCACGAGGCCCTCCTTCGAGCGAGGCTGCGCCGAGGCGGCAGCGTGCGGCAGACGCTTAAGGATTATCGCCGCTCCGCTCACCTT
>JAEEUX010000189.1 GCA_016290695.1 Oscillospiraceae bacterium | reverse complement strand
CGCTTTTGATTATCCTTGCTGCCGTGCTTGCGATTCGCATAGTGAGCTTCCTATATTTCACGAAGCAGGAGCGCCGCATAAACAGACATACCGACCTTGATATAGACATTTCCGGCTGCAAGATATTGGAGGAAAAGGACACTCACTCCGCTATGAGCGACGGAGAATACCTGCTTGTGCTCGATTGCGGGGGCGAGGAAGAAAAAATGCTTGAGCAGACCCGCCGGTGGCAGGCTTTGCCGATGGGCAGCGAGCTCCAATCGCTGACGGGTCGTAAAGCGGGGTTATGGGAAAAATACGGCGTCCTTCAGGCCGAAAAGGGCGCATGGTATTTTTATGACAGATTCCCCGGCGCGATAAAGGACAGGCACTCCGACGAAGGACTGCTTTCGCGTCCGGCTATGAATTTTTCACTTCTTTTCTATGATTATGAAAACAGCAGGCTGCTATATTATGAGTGCGACACCTGAGCTTTGCGTTGTTTTTCCGGGAAGACAGATTCAAGTCTTCCCGGTCTTTGATTTTACGGGGCGATTTTGCCGCGCAAGGTGAATGTATGCACCACGATTGACGATTGGCGGTTAAAGCTATGGTCGGTACGCGCCTGTGGGCCGGGGGGCTTGCCCCCAGGCATGGCACTTACCATTTGTATAATGTTAAATGGATGATGAATGGAAAGTCCTGTGTAGGGGTCGGCGACTCGACGACCCGCCGCGCCATAGGCGCGGGATTTCGCTCCCCTTGGATAAGGGGAGCTGGCGGCGACGCGAAGCGGCGGCGTCTGAGAGGTGGAAGGTAACATAAGGGCGGCAGTAATTTGGCTGCTTGTTGTACCGCCCCCTACAAACAAGCTTGTTTTGTGGCGCAACCGTATATCTGCGCCGCACCATAGCGCCCATGCCTTTTTCTGCGAATAAGCAAAACATATATTGCTAAACGGCGCGGAATGTGTTATAATGCACAAAAATGATATTATACTTCTAACAGGAGTTGAGTTAAAATGGATGTAATTAAAATGGTAATGCCGGAGGTCAAGCCCGGCGAAATTGCGATGCCCAACATGGACGTGAGCGCCGTGAAGCGCAAGTTCCTCGATATTCCCTATTCTGTGAATCCGCAGTCTGAGCTTCAGAAGCTGGATATTTTCCTGCCGGACGAGGGCGTCGGCCCCTTCCCGACGATTGTGTTCATCCACGGCGGCGCCTTTTGGGGCGGGGATAAGCGCGATTTTCAGGCCGTTTATGTGATGAACGGCATACGCCGCGGCTACGCTGTGGCGAGCATCAACCACCGCCTTTCCGACACGGCGAAGTTCCCCGAGCCGGTTTACGACGTGAAGGCCGCCGTTCGCTTCCTGCGCGCCAACGCCTCCACCTATTTGCTTGACCCGGAGCGCTTCTGCGCCGTAGGCGATTCCGCAGGCTCCTATTTTGCGGCAATGCTTGGCACGACGGCGAACAACCCGGCCTTTGAGTGCCCGGAGATGGGCAACGCCGAGTTCAGCAGCGCCGTTCAGGCCGTCGTCGGCTATTTTGGCGTGTACGACCTCGTCGCGCAGTCCGAGTTTACGGAGCTTACGCCTCCCGCGCCCGGCGCGCCGAAAATGCCGAATTTTGCCGATATTTTCATGGACATAAACTGCCGCGAGCATCCCGCGCTTTGCAAAATTGCGTGGCCGGGCAGCTATATCGACAAAAATTGCCCGCCCACGCTTTTGCAGGCGGGTACGGCGGATGAGATCGTTCCCTACCGCAATTCCATTGCTCTTGCGGATAAGATAAACGCCGTCTGCGGCGAGGGACGCGCTGTGTTCGAGCCCTTCGAGGGCTATACCCACGGCGATGCGCGCTTCGGAACGCCGGAAAACGAGGCGCATGTATTTGAGTTTATCGATAAATACATGAAGAAATAATCAGGATTAATTTCTCTCCTTGGAACTTGCATGTTATTGAGGCGTTTGACAAAGACGCAGAAACGTGATAAAATATATATAACGAGTCATATATGTCTCCTTTCTTAGGAAGCAAAATCCCCCAAGGCGCTGCGGCCTTGGGGGATTTTGCTTCTATTTCATTTACATTCCGCAGAACTCGACGAAGCCCTTGAAGAGCTGCGCTGCCTCGGCGCGGTCCGTAACTCCGCGCGGGGCCAGCTGCGTCGCGCTGATCCCGTGGATTATCCCGGCGCCGACAGCCCACTGCATGGCAGGGAGCGCGTAATCGCTCACGAGGCCTGCGTCGCCGAACTGCGCGAGCGTGTCGCTCGCGGAAACATCGAGCCCGAAAGCGCTTGCGTAACGGTAAAGCAGCGTCACGAGATCCTGGCGCGTGATAATCGCGTTCGGGGAGAATTTTTCGCCGCTGCCCATGGCAATATTGTGCGCCGCCGCCCAGTTCACGGCGTCTTCAAACCACGCGCCCGACGGAACGTCGGAAAACCGGCTTCCGCCGAGGATAACGCTCGTGTTATCACGCATGAGCTGGACGCGGGAAAGCAGCGTGACGAACATGGCGCGGGTGAGAAGCCCGGCGGGGGCAAACTCCGTCTCAGAGACGCCGGATACGAGCCCGCGCTCGCAGACCGCGGCAACGGCGGGAGCATACCAAGCGTCCTCGGGAACGTCGGCAAACTTCAGCGTAACGCTGAAGAGCCTGCGCGCGAAAACGTCTGTAACCAAAAGACCCGTGTCGGTTATGGCAATGCTGCGCGGCTTCGCGGGAGTGAGAGCGCCGTTCTGCGCGCGGGCAAGCGTCGTCACCTTGCCGTTTTTAATCATGCGGATGGCGCTGTTGCCTGTGTCGGCGACGTAGATCGTCCCATCCTCGGCAACGGCGAGACCCTGCGGCTCGGCGAATTTCGCCGTATCGCAGCTTCCGTCGGCAAAGCCCATCGGATATTCGCCGTCCGCGTAGTCCTCGCCGCCCGCGACGATACTCAGCTCCTTGCCCTTGAGGGAGACGATGCGGCTGCGGCCTGTTTCCGCTATGTAGAGGACGCCGTCATGCCAGCAAAGACCCGTCGGCTCGACGAGATTGGTGTAAACGGTCGTCACCTTGCCGTCCTTGGAGAGCATACGGATTGCGCCGTTACCGGTATCTGCTATATAGAGGTTGCCCGCATCGCCCGCCGCGAGACCTGTCGGGTGTGAGAAGCCGGCGCCTTCGCCCTTGCCGTCCTTGAACCCGGCTTTTTCCGCGCCCGCCGCGGAACGAACCTTACCCTCCGCGACATAGCGGATGACGTTTGCGCCCGCGTCACTTACGGCATAACCGTCGAGATACGGCGCAGCCGCCCATGGCTCGATAAACTGAGCCGCGTTGGACGCTCCGTCGCGGTAATCGCCCACGGGTTCGCCGTCAAGTCCTTCGGCGGCAATATAGCCCGCGATACGGGTGAGATCGCCGCTCTTGTCCCGCAGCCAGAGGACCTTATTGGAAACGTCCGTGAGGACGTAGCCATTCTCCACGGGCAAAATCCCGGAGAACGCGCCGGAAACGGCGATTTCGCTCAACTGTTCCGCCTCAAAGGGCTCCGCCGCCAGAGCAAACTGGCAAAGCAGCGCCGCACAGAGGCAAAATGCTAAAAATCTACGTAGTTTCATGTTAGTCAACTCCCTCGGTTTTATCTCATATTAAAGCCCGGCACAGCGGGCATCATTTGAAGTTATTTCAGCTTGTCCAGCGTGAGAACTTCGAAGCCCTCAGCTTTGCCCTTCAGCTTTATGGTGCCGCCGAGCGAGGTGACCTCCGCCCGCTCGCCGAGCGCGTCCGCGACGACGCGCGAGATGTAGACCGTCCCGCCCGGGGCGTTGGATTCAAGGCGCGAGGCCGTGTTCACCGTGTCACCGATTGCGGTATAGTCCATGCGGCGCGGCGCGCCGATGTTGCCTACGACGGCGGGTCCGTAATGGACGCCCACGCCGAAGGCCACCGTGCGCCCGAAGGTTCTTTGAAGTTCCTCGCCGAGTATTTTTGAGCCCTCGACCATGTCCATCGCGGCACGGCAGGCAAGGTAAATCGGGTCCTCCTGCGCAATGGGCGCATTCCAGAACGCCATGGTGCAGTCGCCGACGAATTTATCGAGCGTGCCGTGGTTTTTCATTATACACTCAGTCGTGAGCGTGAGATATTTGTTGATTATGTCAACCACTTCCGTCGGCTGCAGGGATTCGCTCATCGTGGTGAAGCCGCGGATGTCAACGAACAGAACCGCGATATTGAACATCTTGCCGCCGAGGTCCTTTGCCGCGTCCTGCTCAAGCAGAGTTTTCAAAACGGCGGGGTCAACGTAACGCCCGAAGGTCTGCGTGACATAATGCTTTTCTCTTGCCGCGCTGATGTAATTGAGCGCGACGGAGGCGATGAACGCCACTGTGAGTGCGACGGGGAGCCAAAGCGGGTGTATGACGAGCCCCAGCCGGAGCGCGAGCATACAGATACCGAACCAGACCGCGAGCGCACCGAGCCAAATCGCTACGGAGGGGAGAACCTTTCGGTTGCGCAGCAGGAGGAAGGCTCCGAACGAAAAGAGGAAGCACAGCACAAGCTGCGGCACATCGCTCACCTCGCGCGGGAAGAAACCGGCGCGGAGGGCGTCTATCACGTTTGCCTGTATCTCGACGCCGTACATCGGCGCGGCGCGCTCGATGCTCGTTCGGTATTCGTCCTGCATTCCGGCGGCGTAGGGGCCGATAAGAACGATTTTATCCGCGAAATAGCTGCTGTCCACCTCGCCGCTGAGGACGTCCGCGATGGAAATATCGTCGTAATACGAGCCGTGCCCGGCGGTGAAGGGCAGGTAATAGAAGCCCTCCTTCGTGGGCGGGAGAATGTCCGAACCTGAGCCGCCCGCGGCGCGGTATTTATCGTAAATCACCTTGGCAAAGGAATTAACCTCGCCCTCGGGCGCGTTTACGGAAATGAGCGCGTGGCGGATATAACCGTCGTCGTCCGCCATGAAATTAATGTGCCCGATGTCGGAGACTGCTTTCAGCGCGGGGTAAGGCTCGTCCCAGGCCAGTAGGGCGCGGGTATCCATGTA
>JAEEUX010000188.1 GCA_016290695.1 Oscillospiraceae bacterium | reverse complement strand
GTGCCGGGGCCCGGTCCTCAGTAAACATTGCAAAGGAATGGGAAATAGAGCAGGATATTTAACATTATGCGGAAACTGGGGAATTTGCAGGTAATTTGGAGGTAGTCACAGCAAATGGCGGATATTGACGGGGAAATTTGTCGGAAGTTATAAAATTTTATGAGCTGGAAGAAGGGTATTGATTTTTGGAAAATCATAAGTTAATATAATGCTTAATTGTATTTATTTGCGCCGCCATGCCAAAAGCAGACCGCGCATTGCGCCCCAGGCGCATAACAACAGAATAAACCAGTTCCAGTGCCTGCTTTAATCGGCAGGAGAATAGGGAACCATGTGAAAATCATGGACGGTAACCGCCACTGTGCAGTACCGCGGGATCGGATCGGGCGCAAGCCCGGCCATTGGGGAAACCCGAGAAGGCCTTGCCGAGCCCTTTGGGGTACAAGTCAGGAGACCTGCTGGAGCTTATGGCAACGCCGCCTGCGGTTTTACGGGCCCGGTGTAATTTTTGCTTGCGAAAAACGGACGCAGCATGTGCTTATCACATGCTGCGTTTTTATTTTACCCTTGCGAAAGGAATGGTCATACAAATGCTGGCAAAAACCGTTCTCAAGCGTCTGTTACAGATGATAGCTGTCCTCTTTATAATCAGTTTTCTCACCTTTTTGCTCACCTATCTTGCCCCGGGCGACCCCGCCGAGGCGATGTACGAGGCGGCGGGCATATACCCCACGGAAGAGCAGCTCAACACGGCGCGGCTTTCGATGGGGATGGACAAGCCCTTCGCCGTGCAGTACGGCAGATGGATAACGCGCGTTCTGCGCGGGGACATGGGCGTTTCCTTTTCAAAGAGCCTCCCGGTGACGAAGGTGATATCTCAGCGCCTTGTGCCGACGCTTAAAATAGCGCTCTTTTCCATGCTCATTATGCTGCTCATTTCCGTCCCGCTCGGCCTGCTTTCAGCGACGCATAAGGACGGCATTTGGGATTACCTGACGCGGTTTTTGTCGTTTTTCGGGATTTCGATGCCCGGCTTCTGGCTCGGCCTGCTGCTCATGTACATTTTTTGCGTGAAGCTGCACCTGCTGCCCGCCGTTTCCTCGCAGTCGGGCCTGCGGGAGATGGTTTTGCCCTCGCTAACGCTGGCTATCGCCATGTCGTCGAAGTACACGCGGCAGGTGCGCGCCTCGGTTTTGGAGGAGCTGAATCAGGATTACGTTATCGGCGCGAGGGCGCGCGGTCTTTCGCGTGCGCGAATCCTGTGGCTGCACGTTTTCAAAAATTCGCTGCTACCGCTCATTACGCTTTTAGGCATCTCCTTCGGGAGCCTTTTGGGCGGCGCGGCGATAGTGGAGATAGTTTTTTCCTATCCCGGAATAGGAAATCTGGCCGTGCAGGCCGTCACCGCGCGGGATTACCCGCTCATTCAGGGCGTTGTGCTGTGGATAGCGGCGATTTATATGCTGGTGAATCTCGTGGTCGACCTCGCTTACGACTTGGTTGACCCGCGCATCAGGGAGGCAAAATGAAAATCAAGGCCGTTTTTTCGTTTTTCAGATCGCACAAGGGCGTCGCAATTTACGGCGCGCTGGTGGTGATTATCGCGCTCATCGCGGTTTTTGCGCGCGTAATTGCGCCCTATGACCCCATCGCCTCCTCGCTGCGCGACGCTTTTCAGCCGCCGTCGGCGGAGCATCTGTTCGGAACCGATTTCATGGGGCGCGACCTGTTTTCCCGCGTCGTTTTCGGGACGCGGGCGAGCCTTTCGAGCGCTCTGCTGCTCGTTGTGGCCTCGATGGTGATAGGCGGGCTGCTGGGGATTATCGCGGGCTACGCGGGCGGCGCGGCGGACGCTGTTATCATGCGCGTTTGCGACGCTATGCTCGCCTTCCCCGACCTTATCCTCGCCATAGCCATCGCCGGGATACTCGGGCCGAGCTTTATAAACACCATCGTCGCCATCCTCGCCGTGAGCTGGACGAAATACGCGCGTCTTGCCCGCAGCATGGTTCTGAAAATCAAGAAGCGCGATTACATCTCCGCGGCGCGGATAACCGGCTCGCGCACGAGCCACATCCTGCTGAGCTATCTTATCCCGAACGCGCTGCCCACGCTGCTTACGACGGCTGTTCTCGACATCGGAACGACGATACTTTCCGTTTCAAGCCTCTCCTTCCTCGGCTTCGGCATCCAGCCGCCCACGCCGGAATGGGGCTATATGCTCGCGGAGGGGCGAAATTACATGATGACCTACACATGGCTCATGCTTTTCCCCGGCCTTGCGATATTTGTTACCGTTATTTCGTTTAACCTTCTGGGCGACAGCGTGCGCGACGCGCTCGACCCCGGTTACAGGAAGCATAAACTCAGAAAACGCATACTTAAAGAAAAAAGGGCGCAAAGCTTGACGCCCGGAAGGAGAACAACATGAAAAAAATCCTTAGCCTACTTCTCATCACAGCGCTGCTCGCAGCGGCGCTCGCCGGATGCGGCGGAAAGACCGGGGAGGCGGAGGGGAACACCCCCGCAGCGCCCTCCGCTTCCGCGAAAACGCATCTGAACATCGCCGCTGACTGGGCCTCCGTGCCCGACATCTACGACCTCAGCAACAGCTGGACCTGCATGCGTATAGGCGTTACGGAAAGCCTCGTCCACTTCGGCGAGGACTGCTCCTATCAGCCCTGGCTCGCCGATAGCTGGTCCGTCGCGGAGGACGGGCTTACATGGACCTTTGTGCTCCATCCGGGCATAAAATTCTCAAACGGCGCGGCGCTTACCGCAACTAAGGTAAAGGAAAGCATCGAGGCCGTTTACGCCGCGCAGGACCCCGCAGCGGGCGGCGCGGGCGATATCTATACCTTCATGGAGTATACGTCCATCTCCGCTGACGACGAGGCGGGCGCAGTAACCATAGTTACGAAGGAGCCGGTTCCCGATATGCCGGGCGTTATGGCCTATCCGCTTTTGGCGATAACCGATGTTGCGGCCAATGCCGAGCGCGACCTGCTCGTGGACGGCCCCATCGGAACCGGGCCCTACACCGTCGTTTCCTACACAACCGACCATGACTATCAGCTCGCCAAGAACCCGAATTACTGGGACGGCGAAGTTCCCTTCGAGACCGTGAGCTGGGTATGCGTTTCCGAGCCGGGCTCGCGCTATCAGGCGCTTTTGGACGGCTCCGCCGACATCGCCACGCACATTCAGGCCTCCGACCTTCCCGCCCTGCGCGACGCGGGCTATAACATAAGCATCGTCGCCGGTGCGCGCGACGGTTACTATCACGTAAACTTTGAAGGCCCCCTCGGCAACGACGCGCTCAGAAAGGCCGTTTTCATGGCCATTGACGACGAGACCGTATGCGCGATTACCACCGGCGGCTCCTACACGGCGGGCTACACGCCTCTCGCGCCCATCTATACCCAGTGGGGCGGCGAAAAAATCCCCGACCCCGCCGCCTATAACCCGGAGCAGGCGATGAAAATTCTCGACGATGCCGGTATAACCGACTCTGACGGCGACGGCTGGAGAGAACTGGATGGCAAGAACATCGAGCTCGTCTATGTGAGCAACACGAGCCGCCAGATGAACGAAATTTCCCAGGCGCACGCCGCGCTCATCCAGGCAATCGGCGTGAACTGCCGCGTTCAGACGGTTGATTCTCAGGGCGAATACATGAGAAGCGGCAGCTTCGACATGGTAAACTCCAACGAAATGATTATCCCCACGGGCGACCCGAGCAATTTCCTCTCCCACTGGTACACAGGCTCCGGCACGGGCTATAATTACGCCCGCTACTCCAACCCGGAGTTCGACAGGGTTTACGAGGCGCTCAAGCCCGAGATAGACACCGATAAGCGCAATGAGTACATAGCCGAGCTTAACAGGATCCTCACCGAGGACTGCGTTCTTCTTCTCGGCGGCTATTATAACTTCAACATCTGCTCCTCCGCCGCCGTTACGGGCGCGATAAACCCGGCCTGCGACTTTTACTGGCTGACGAAGGACATCAAGCCCGCCGCGTAAAGCGCGGGCGCGGGGCTCCGCCCCGGTCAAAAACGCCTTGTAAGGAGCTTTTTCTATGCTGAAGGTGGATAAAATAAGCGTTGAATACGACGGAAAGCGCGTTTTGGAGGATTTTTCTCTGGAGCTGGGCGCGGGGCAGGTCGCCTGCCTCGTCGGCGAGTCCGGAAGCGGGAAAACCACGGTGATACGCTCCATCCTCGGCCTTTTGCCCGAGGGCGGCGAGGTCACGCAGGGGGATATCCTCTTCGACGGGAGAAGTCTGCTGAGCTCCGGCGGCTACGCAGAGAGTCTGCGCGGCAGGGACATTACGATGATTTTTCAGGATTCGGGCGCGATGATCGACCCCGTTTCCACCATCGGGCGGCAGTTCGTCGAATATATCAGGACGCAGGATAGAAAGGCCGGGAAAAGGGAGGCGCAGGCGCGGGCAATAAATATGCTCCGCCAGATGCGCCTGCCCGACCCGGAAAACGTGATGCACAGCTATCCCTTCCAGCTTTCCGGCGGGATGCGCCAGCGCGTCGGCATCGCAATGGCGATGTGCTTTGAGCCGAGGCTCCTGCTCGCCGACGAGCCGACCTCCGCCCTCGACGTTACGACGCAGGCGCAGATAGTGCGCCAGATGATGGAGCTTCACACCGAGCGGCGCACCTCCATCATCCTCGTCACGCATAATCTCGGCGTGGCGGCCTATATGTCCGGCCCGTCCGATAAAATAATAGTTATGAAAAGCGGGCGCATTGTGGAGCAGGGGAGCCGGGAGAAAATCCTGCGCTGCCCGGCGCAGGATTACACAAGGGAGCTGCTTGCGGCTATTCCGACGATGGAGGGCGAAGGGAGCGGTCAGAAATATGTCTACGCCTGAGCGCGAGGTCATTTTGGAGGCGCGGGAGGTCACGAAGATTTTCAGAACCCCCAAGGGGCGCGAACTTGTGGCTAACGACAGGGTGAGCCTGAAGGTTTACCGCGGCGAAACGCTCGGCATCGTCGGCGAAAGCGGCTGCGGCAAGAGCACCTTTAT
>JAEEUX010000187.1 GCA_016290695.1 Oscillospiraceae bacterium | reverse complement strand
ACTCAATGTCGTCATGAAACCATACGGCGAGGTATCGCTCATAATTTGCCATGATATAATACGTTACGCCGTTTCGTTTGTATTCCTCCGGAGGGCCTTCATTTTTCTGGTAAAGAGTGGGGCTGTATTGCCCGTGCCAAACTCTATACGTAATACTAATTATGATTTCCTCTTTTTCAAGGTCACAATAATAGTCAGAAAAAGAAGTGCTCCTAAATGCGAGGCAATCCGTTTTGACATAACCCTCCGGGATATAAGAGGGCAGCATTGAGCTTGGCAAGCCGTCCTCGACCATATAGCTCTCCAGCTCCTTCAGTTCGTCGGGAACCTGCTTTGCCTGTTCAAAGCCGAAAATGTCCTTCGACCATGTGGCGACGGTACCCCAGATGTTAAAATTGAGCGCGTATGCCGAGACCGATACAGCGGCGAGTACGGCAGCGACGCAGACCGCGCGAAGAAGTCTGCGGGGCTTACGCCTCGCCGGGGATGCGGCTGAAAGGGGCGTGGCGGCGCCGGAAGGGGCTTCGTCGTCTTCATATATCGGGGTGTCATCCGCCTGCGTTGGGCGGTAATTTTTGTTGAATGAATCCCACGCGGCCTCCGCGTCGGGGATGGATAATGTCGGTTCTCTGTTTTCTCTTTCTGCTATCACCTTCGTTATATATAATATTGCCTCGGGATCGGAGCCTTCGTCAGGCAGCAGAGAATCCTGGCGCAAAAGCTCGGTCAAGGTTTCCGTGCTCATAGCGTCGAATTTTGAATAATCCCGGCAGTTAAGCTTTTTTTGCTCAGACATCTCAATACCCCTTTCACTATATATATGTTTTCAAAGCCGTGTTTGGGGACATTAAAGTAAATTATTTTCTTCAATAATTTTTCTCAGCTTCTTTTTTGCCCGCTGAACGCGCTTTTTGCAGGCTTCCACCGATATCCCGAGCTCGTTTGCCGCTTCGAGAATGGTGTATTTGTTCAGCACTATCATTTTGAGAAGCTGAAAATCCTCTGCGGGGATAAGGTCGGAGTATTCTATTTCAAAAAATGCATCGCTTTCAGCGCGTACAAGCTTGTCCTCGGCAAGAGAAAGCGAGGCGACTAAATCTCGGCTGAGACTGGCCTGACTGCGCCTTATGTTGCTGACTGTGTGTTTAAGCGTGATGAAAAGCCAGCCCTCTTTGTTTTTGCTTGAGGAAAGGCTGTCGATTTTTATGCAGGCAGTACGAAACGTGTCCTGCACGGCTTCCTCCGCGAAACGCCCGTCGCCCAGCGCGCTGAGCGCGTATATATACAGCGGCTTGTGCATTTCGCGGAAGAGCCGCGCCAAAAGCTCGTTCTGCTCTTTATCCAGTTCCACGCGCTCGCCTCCTTTTTTGTCTATATAGGCAGTGCGGATATGAAAAGTTTTGTGCGAAATGTATAATCAGCAAGTTCAGAATAACATATTATGTTAATTCAGTCAATGCTTTGTATAAGTTTTACGGATGTATGATTTTCAGTGATAATCAAAACAGCTCATTCACAAAAGCCGCAAATAGTGCTATAATTTTACCATTGAAATTTATTGCCACGGAGGGAATTGTCACGATGGAATTTACCAAGGCTTTTGAGCCTATAAAAATCGGGCCGCTTACGGCTAAAAACAGGATTGAGGTCTCCCCGGCGGAGCCTTTTTTGTGTACGAAGGAAGGGCTCGTCACGGACGAGTTCGTCGCCTTTACCGCGGCGATGGCGAAGGGCGGCGCGGGCATCGTCACGGTGGGGGACAGCCCCGTTACGCAGGCGTATGCCGACGAGAACCATTACGTCGTGAACCTCGCAGACCCCTTCGTCGTGCACGGGCTTTTTAAGGTGGCGGACGCTATCCACCGTTACGGCGCGCTCGCCTCGATAGAGCTGAATCTGCGCGCGGAGTTTCTCCCGGCGGACCTCAGCCGCGACGAGGTGAAGGGCATAATAAACGCCTTTGCCGACAGCGCCGAGCGCTGCAAAAAGGCGGGCTTTGATATGGTCATGCTCCACGGCGGCCACGGCCACACGGTCTCGCAGTTTTATTCCACCTTTTTCAATAAGCGCACGGACGAATACGGCGCGGACTGCATGGAGAACCGCTGCCGCTTCGCCTGCGAGCTCATTGACGCCGTGCGCGAGCGCATCGGCAGCGGAATGGCGATAGAGTGGCGCATGAGCGGCGATGAGCTTCTCGGCAAGCCCGAGGGGGTGGGCGTAGACGAGGCGATAGAGTTTGCTAAATACATACAGGATAAAATTGACATCATTCATATAAGCGCAGGAAATATGTACGATGTCCGCACGATAAATTACATCATCCAGCCCACCTATATGCCGCGCCCGACGAACCTTTACCTCGCCGAGCAGTTCAAGCGCGCGCTGCATATCCCGGTGACGAGCGTCGGTTCGTTCAACATGGAGCTTGCCGAGGAAGCGCTCAGAGCGGGCAAGGCGGACGTGATTGCCATGATACGCCCCTTCATCGCGGACCCCGAGCATGTGAACAAGGCGAAAAGCGGCAGGGCCGACGAGATCCGCCCCTGCATCCGCTGCAATGTCTGCACGGGCGACGACCCGCACGGCTGCCCGAAGCCGCTGCGCTGCACCGTTAACCCCGTGAGCGGGAGAAATCCGCTGTTTGATAAAATCGAAAAGGCCGAGAAGCCTAAGCGCGTCATTATTGTCGGCGGTGGCTGCGCGGGCATGGAGGCGGCGCGCAGGCTTTCCGAGCGCGGGCATAAGCCCGTGATAATCGAAAAGAGCGCCGCCCTCGGCGGCAGCCTCATAGACGCGGGCGCGAACAAGATAAAGGGCGACGTGAGAGCCTACGCGGAGTGGTCCGTGCGCATGACGCAGAGGGATACGAACATCGAGGTTCGGCTAAATACGGAGGTGACGCCGGAGCTTATAAAGGCGGAAGCGCCGGATGCGCTCATTATCGCCGTCGGCAGCGAGCAGATTATCCCGCGCGTCGAGGGCGTTGAGAATAAAAACGTCTGCCTCGCGGTTGACGTTGATAAGGGTGCGGTCAGCGTCGGGAAAAGGGTCGTCCTCGTCGGCGCGGGGCTTACCGGCAGCGAGACGGCGATTTTGCTCGCGCGCGAGGGCCACGAGGTCACGGTCATAGACATGCAGCCCATCGAAAAGCTCGAGCGGGAGACTAAGCCCGTCGGCCTCGCGCATAGGCTCGCCATAGAGGCGGGTGTGGTGTTTGAGGGCGAGATGAAGCTCGTTTCGATTACGAAGAGCGCCGTTATCGCGGAGAGAAACGGGGCGAAGACCGCCCTCGCGTGTGACAGCGTCGTCCTCTCGCTCGGCGTTCGCCCGAGGCAGCAGACCATCGACGCGCTGAGCGGTTTGGTTGCGGAGACTTACATAGTGGGCGACTGCAATAACCGCGCGGGCAACATAACCTCCGCCGTCCGCGAGGGCTTCTACGCGGCGATGAATATCTGACAATAATCGGCCTCGAAAGCCATGCTGCACGGCAGAATATAAAAATATTAAAAATAAGGCGCAAAAAGGCTTGATTTTTTCTGCCATGTGTGCTATTATGTTCAAGCTGACCGGGGAACCGGAAGCAGCTTATGCGCCGTTAGCTCAGCTGGATAGAGCGTCTGGCTACGGACCAGAAGGTCAGGGGTTCGAATCCCTTACGGCGTGCCAAAAAAGTCCCGAAATCGTTGAGATTTCGGGACTTTTTGCTATCTGCTGTATTTTCCGGTTTATGGCAAAAAGGGCGGTTGACCCCTTCGTGACCCACTAACGTAAAACTGCTTAATGGACGCGTTATCATGGTTAACATCAAACTCCCGTGGCAAGCGAGGAATGCGATTACGTTTCTTTGATTACTGTTTCGCAAAATATGAGCAGGGCAGGCGTATTGCAATTGCAATCGCCCGCCCTGTTTTATCCTTTTCATACTGCCGAAGCGAGGAAGTTTCCGACCTTGTTTGCCGCGTCCTGCTTCATCGCTGTGGTTATGTGTCCGTAGGTATCAAGCGTGAAACCCGCGCTGTAGTGCCCGAGGATGCCGGAGAGCGTTTTTACATCAACGCCGTTTTGGAGTGCCAGCACCGAGAAGGTGTGGCGAAGGTCGTGGAAGCGGATTTCCTTTAATCCGGCTCGCTTGAGTACCCGATGAAGCATTTTTAGCATGCTGTCCGGGCACATCGGCCCGCCTGTGGGTGAGGAGAAGACGTATTCACTGAAGCTGTTTTCGCGAGTTTGTTTTTCCCGAAGTATCGTCAGAAGATTGGCCGGAAGCAGTATTTGCCGGTAAGCATTTTTGGTTTTCAACGGAGATATCTTTATCTCACCGTTAAGGCGTGTGATTTTCCGCTGGATATAAACCGCGCTTGCATCGAAATCAATGTCTGTCCAGCGTATGCCGAGGAGTTCTCCGCGGCGAAGTCCGGTGGAGAGTTCTGTGTAGTATAGTTCAAACACACCGCTTCGTTTTGCTTCGTCGAAGAAGGCGGAGAGGTCTTTCAAGGGGAGAGTTTTCATCTCCGTGTGTTCCTTTTTCGGAAGTATGCAGTCGCGCACGGGGTTTTCGGGGATTCGCTTTTCCTTTACCGCCTGATCGAGAGCATGGGATATGAAGAAGTGCATGTTGCGGATGGACTTTGCCGCAAGCCCCTTGGCTTGTTTTTCGGATTCCTTTCGCTGCACTCTGCCGTCTTTGCTCATCTTATTATAGAATATCTGAAAGTCATGAGAACTCAATTCCGTGAGTTTTTTTGTGCCGATGCTGTTGTT
The DNA here is from genome assembly GCA_016290695.1 of Oscillospiraceae bacterium. Lineage (GTDB taxonomy): Bacteria > Bacillota > Clostridia > Oscillospirales > Oscillospiraceae > RGIG6375. Next base: position 312 of record JAEEUX010000187.1, on the reverse strand, counting down.
CTTAATCTGGTTATTGAGAAAGCCTGTGTAATTTACGAGTGAGGACGCTCTCAGATACGCCTGACCGTATTCTTCAACCCAACGCTTCAGCCACTCGACGAGGGTAAATTCTTCAGAATGAGATATGGGTACATTTTCGGTCTTGACGTTTACAAGCGCTTCCCTCAGTTTACGAACTACCTCCGCCTGCGTTTTGCCGAGGACGTTTTTGCGGATGGGCTTTCCGTTTTCGTCGTGCCCAGCAACGTAGCGTCCTTCCCAACGGCCGTCGCTGCGTTTGCGGATGCTTCCTTCTCCGGCAGCTCTGCGTTT
>JAEEUX010000186.1 GCA_016290695.1 Oscillospiraceae bacterium | reverse complement strand
GCAGCGGCGGCGTCTGAGGGGTGGAAGGTAATGCGAGGGCGGAACCTGTATGCTTGATGCGAAACCTTTTACCTCTCAGTCGCCTGCGGCGACAGCTCCCCTGAAAGGGGAGCAAAACGCGCTGCGCGCTGACGACCTCTCAGTCAGCCTTCGGCTGACAGCTCCCCTTATCCAAGGGGAGCGAAAGGGCGGCGCGGGGGTACGAAGGTGCGGCGTCTAGGGAGCGAAGGTGCGGCGCAGCAATGTGGGCCGGGGGCTTGCCCCCGGCATGGCACTGCGATTTTGCGGAAATGATATATGGTTAATACGACGCCCCGCCTTATTTTTTCTCCTTGAGCAAATCTCTTATCTCGGTAAGGAGCTTCTCCTCGGCGCTGGGTTCGGGCTCGGCGGGCTCCTCGGGGGCCTCCTCCTTCTTCTTGCGCTCCTCGATGGCCTTCTGGGCGCGGTTCATGCCCTTGATAATGAGGAACACGACAAAGGCGACGATGAGAAAGTCGATAATCGTCACGAGCAGGGTGCCGATGCCGATGACGACGGCCTCCTTCGTGACTTCGCCCAGCTCGTTTACCTGCGCCTCGGCGAGCGTGATATTCAGGCGCGAAAGGTCGATGCCGCCGATGAGCATACCGATTGCCGGCATGAGCACATCGTTGACGAGCGAGGTTGTAATCTTTCCGAAGGCTCCGGCGATGATAACGCCGACGGCCATGTCGATTACGTTGCCGCGCATGATGAAGGTCTTGAACTCAGAGAAGAACTTTTTCATACCTGATTACCCCTTTACCAAAATAATTTAATATATTATAGCGCACCTGCGCTATATTTAATAAAATCAGCGCCTTTCGAGCTTTTCCGCGCCGCCCATATAGGGGCGCAGCACCTCGGGGATGACTACGGTTCCGTCCGCGCGGAGGTTATTTTCGAGGAACGCGATAAGCATACGCGGCGGGGCGACGACGGTGTTGTTCAGCGTGTGCGGGAGGTACATTTTGCCGTCCTCGCCGCGAACGCGCATTTTCAGGCGGCGGGCCTGCGCGTCGCCGAGGTTGGAGCAGGAGCAGACCTCGAAATACTTCTGCTGGCGCGGGCTCCAGGCCTCGATGTCGCAGCTTTTCACCTTGAGGTCGGCCAGGTCGCCGGAGCAGCACTCAAGCTGCCGCACGGGGATATCCATCGAGCGGAAGAGCTCGACGCTGTAGCGCCACATCTTCTCATACCAGGCCATGCTGTCCTCCGGCTTGCAGACGACTATCATCTCCTGCTTCTCGAACTGGTGGATGCGGTAAACGCCGCGCTCCTCGATGCCGTGCGCGCCCTTCTCCTTGCGGAAGCAGGGGGAATAGCTCGTGAGCGTCTGCGGGAGGCTCTGCTCGGGGATTATCTGGTCGATGAACTTGCCTATCATCGAGTGCTCGGAGGTTCCGATGAGGTAAAGATCCTCGCCCTCGATTTTATACATCATCGCGTCCATGTCCGTCTGGCTCATAACGCCTTCGACGACGTTGCCGTGGATCATGAAGGGCGGGATGCAGAAAATGAAGCCCTTATTTATCATGAAATCGCGCGCATAGGCGAGCACGGCCTCATGCAGACGCGCAATGTCGCCCATGAGGTAATAAAAACCGTTGCCGGAAACGCGGCCCGCGGCGTCCATGTCCACGCCGTTGAAGCGCTCCATTATCTCAGTGTGGTAGGGTATCTCGAAATCGGGCACAACCGGCTCGCCGAAGCGCTGAACCTCGACGTTGCAGCTATCGTCCGGGCCGAGGGGGACGCTGGGGTCGATTATCTGCGGGATGAGCAGCATGACCTTGTGAAGCTCGGTCTCGTACTCCGTCTCCTTCGCCTCCAGCTCGGCAAGGCGCGCGGCCTGCGCGCTCACCTGCTCCTTGAGCTTTTCCGCCTCCGCGAGCTTCGACGGGTCCTTCTTCGCCTGACCCATGAGGACGCCGACCTGCTTGGAGAGGCTGTTGCGGTTCGCGCGAAGCTCGTCCGCCTCCTTGATGGCGGCGCGTTTGGCGTTGTCCAGCTCGATTGCCTTATCGACGAGCGGCAGCTTCGCGTCCTGATATTTCTTCTTTATGTTCTCCCGAACGAGCTCGGGGTTTTCACGAATAAGCTTGATGTCTAACATATTTTATTTGCTTCCCTTCATTTTCCCGTTTCTCAGGGCTTCTATTATTTTATCCAGATCCTCGTTGCCGTAAAACTCCAGCTCTATGCGGCTCTTGCGGCCCCCGAGGGTGATTTTTACGCGGCGGCCAAGCTCGCCGGAAAGGCGGCGCTCCAGCTCGCGCGTATGGAGCTGCACGTCGTCCTTCGTGAGCGGCTTCGGCTCCTCGGGCGGGCGGTTCGCCTCCGCGATGGTTTTTTTGACGAGCGCCTCCGTCTGGCGGACGGTGAGACCCTCGCGGCATACTCTGTCAGCCAGCTCGCTTATCGTTTCGCCGTCCTCAAGCGCGAGCAGCGACCGTGCGTGACCGGCGCTGAGCTCGCAGTTTTCTACGCGGACGATAACGTCCTCCGGAAGATTTAAAAGCCGCATACTGTTGGCAACCGCCGGGCGCGACTTGCCGACGCGCTCTGCCGCCTTCTCCTGCGTGAGACCGTAGACCTCCATGAGCGTCTTGTAGCCCTGCGCCTCCTCGATGGGGTTGAGGTCCTCGCGCTGAAGGTTCTCGACGAGACCCATTTCCATCGCCTCGCGGTCGTCCGCCTCGATTATGCGGGCGGGCACCTTGTCAAGACCCAGTTTCCGCGCGGCGCGCCAGCGGCGTTCGCCCGCGATTATTTCGTAGCCGCCGTCCTGCAGGCGGCGGACGGTCAGCGGCTGGATTATGCCGTGCTCCTCTATGGAGCTCGCCAGCTCGTCTATGGCCTCCTCGTCGAAATATTTTCTCGCCTGTGACGGCGCGGTTGAGATTTTTTCGAGCGGAATGAAGGCGCAGTCCACGCTGTCATTTTCAAGGGCTTCGCCGCCGAAAAGCGCTTCGAGCCCTGATTTGTTCAATCCCTTAGCCAAAACCATGCCTCCTTATTACTTTGTTTTGTTCTTTTTTATAATTTCCTCCGCCAGCTCCATGTAAGCGGCTGAACCCTTCGAGGCGCGGTCATAGGCGATGACCGGCTTAAAGTGGCTCGGCGCTTCGGAAAGACGGACGTTGCGCGGGATAACGGTTTTGAAGGTTTTGTCCTTCATGTAGCGCTTAACCTCGCTGGCTACCTGCAGGGACAGGTTCGTGCGCCCGTCGAACATCGTGAGCAAAACGCCCTCGACCTCGACCTCCGGGTTCAGGCTCTTTTTCATCATCCTTATCGTGTTCATAAGGCTCGAAAGCCCCTCGAGCGCGAGATATTCGCACTGTACAGGGATGAGCAGCGAATCCGCCGCCGCGAGCGAATTGAGCGTAAGCAGCTCCAGAAGCGCCGGGCAGTCGATGAAAATGAAATCGTACTTATCCTTTACGGGCGCGAGCGCGTTGCGGAGGATGAATTCGCGGTTTTCCAGCTCCGTCATCTGTATCCCCGCGCCGAAAAGGCTGCGGTTGGACGGGATAACGTCCGCGTACGGGGTTTTGAAGGTCGCCTTCTCCGCCGGGACGCCGTTGAGCAGGACATCGTAAACGCTCGGGGCGGCGTTGCGGTCAACTCCCAGCCCGGAGCTGCTGTGACCCTGCGGGTCCGTGTCCACGACGAGGACGCGCTTCCCCTGCTCTTTCAGCGCGCAGGCGAGGTTTACGCAGGTCGTCGTCTTGCCGACGCCGCCCTTTTGGTTGAATAGCGCGATAGTTTTTCCCATTGTATCTCCCACCATTTAAAATATAATGCTATTATACGCGCTTAGCGGGCGAAACGCAAGAAATTTGTCTGAAAAATGATTGTTTCATGTGAAACATTTGGAAGGACACAAGCTATAGATTATTTGCTGGCAGATATATACAATAGATAGTTGTTTCACGTGAAACAAGGCTTCCGCACAGGACTGTGAAACAGCCCGAAAACCGCACGGCGCGGGCGTTTTTAGGGCAAAATCTATAACCGCACCTATTGCTATTTTGCGCGCGAAATGGTACAATTAGCGCAGAAACCGAAAACCCGTGGGCTTATGCCCGCAATCAGAAAGGATGAAAAAACCATGGAAACTTTAGAAGCCATCGCCACCCGCCGCAGCGTTCGCGCCTATGAAGAAGGCAAGCAGCTCACGAAGGAGCAGCTTGACGCCATCCTCAAGGCCTTCCTCGAAGCTCCCACGGCGCGCAACCGTCAGGAGATCCGCGCCATCGTCATGCAGGACGCCGCCGAGATAAACGCGCTGAACGACGCCTTCATGACCTATAACCGCAACAGCGGGCGTCCCTTTGCCCGCGGGAACACATTCCACTATAACGCGCCGACCTTCATCATTCTCGTCGCCCCGCGCGATTTCAGCTATTCCGAGATCGACGCCGGTATCGCCGTCGAGAACATGGCGCTCGCCGCAACATCCCTCGGCCTCGGCAACGTAATAATCGGCTGCCTCGGCCAGTTCTTCATGCGTGAGGACGGCGCGGCGTGGCGCGCAAAGCTCGGCATCGCCCCCGAGGAGATGTTCGTTATCGGCCTCGCCGTCGGAACCCAGAAGGGCGAAGCGAAAAAACCAACCGAAAAGGATGGACGCGTGACGTTTTATAAGGGCTGATTCCGGCGTTTTTGTGGAATACTGAGCAATAGGAAATTTCAATTTCGTCAAAGCGTTGCGCAGTGCCATGTGGTTCCCTCCAGTGTGGCACTTGTCATTTGTATGAACCCATATGGTTGATGATTTTCCTGTAGGGAACGCTGTCCTCAGCGTTCCGCTTACACGCACCACGACTAACGCACAGCAGCATAACCCATCCTCGGCAGCCGCCTGTGGGCCGGGGGCTTGCCCCCGGCATGTTGTGGTTTTGATTATACCGCCGCGTTTTTTACGCGGTCGTCAGGCCGGGGGAACGTCGAGCCGTATGCACAGTTTATTTTAATATGTATGAACTATGTGTATTGTGCAAAAGGCGGGTGCCATGCCTGGGGCAAGCCCCAGGCCCACATTGCTGCGCATGAACCATATTGGCACAGACAAATCAAAT
>JAEEUX010000185.1 GCA_016290695.1 Oscillospiraceae bacterium | reverse complement strand
GCCCGGTGTCGCCCTCGAACTCCTGAAGCAGGTAATCTATGATGTCGTCGGAACGGCTCTCGCTGCCTATGGCGGGGGAAACTTCCGTCTCAATGTTCGCCATGACCATGTGGATGGACGGGGCGCTGGCCTTGAGCGTTATGCCGTAACGCCCACCGCGGCGCACGATTTCCGGCTCCTCCAAACGCAGCTCTTCGCGCGTCGGCATGACGATGCCGTAGCCCTTCGTGCGAACGTCCTCCAGCGCGCCGCGAACGCGCTCATATTCGCTCTTTATGCCTGACATATCGGAAAGCAGTGCCAGCAGGTCGCCGTCGTCTGCGGCGTCGAAGCCCGAAAACTCGTTGAGCGTGCGGTAAAACAGCTCGCGCGGCAAAATCACCTCCACGCTCAGAACGCCGCTGCCAAGGTCCGCGCGCACGGTCTGCGCCGCCTCAACGCAGTCGCAGCGCGCGATCTCCGCGACGGCGCTGCCGGCATCGGAAACGCGCCGGGCGCCGGAAAAAGCCTGCCGCACTGAGGAAAGCACGGCGCTTTTCACCGCGTGAGAGGCCGGAAGAACGTCTATCCAGCTCGGCAGCTCTATCTCCACGCGCTCAAGCGGGAACTCGCAGAGCACGGAACCGACCACAAGCGAAACGTCCTCGCGGCGCAGCTCAAGGCAGTTGAGGCAAAGGCAGGCGACGGAGTATTTTTCACTGATCTCCCGCCGGAGCGCCTGCGCTGCCTCGGAATCCGGCTCCGCCGAATTGAGGACGACCGCGAATGGCTTCCCCACCGCCTTCAGCTCCGCTATTGCGCGCGCCTCGGCGGGCTCGTAGGCTTCGCGCGCTATGTCCGTGAAGCTCCCGTCCGTCGTCACGACGACGCCGATGCTGCAATGCTCCGTGATCACGCGCTGCGTGCCGGTTTCTGCGGCGCGGGCGAGCGGTATTTCATGGTCGAACCACGGCGTCGAGATCATGCGGGGCGAGCCGTCCTCGGCCATGAAGCCCTCCGCGCCCTCAACGGCGAAGCCAACGCAGTCAATGAGCCGGACGGAAAGCGAGCTGTTTTCAAGCTCTACCCTCACCGCCTCCTCAGGCACGAACTTCGGCTCGGCGGTCATTACCGTTCTGCCCGAGGCGCTCTGCGGCAGCTCGTCGCGCGCCCGCTCGCGTATGTATGCGTTATCTATGCGCGGAAGCACCAGCGCCTCCATGAAGCGCTTGATAAAGGTCGATTTCCCCGTCCGAACGGGGCCGACGACGCCGATATATATGTCCCCGCCCGTCCGCAGCGCTATGTTTTCGTATATCCTGCTTTCCTCCACTTGAATTCCTCCTTGTTTACTCGTGTGAGTTCCTGCACTATATCTATGCGTGGAGGAAATTTTTATGAACCGAAGATGTGAATTGACTACTTTAAAATTATGAGATAATATATATTTAAAGAACAATTCAGGGCACGGCGCTCTTAAATAGTATAGAGGGAGTGAAATAAGTGAGAAAAATCATCATTGACAGCGAAGCGATAAAGGCAAACATAAACGCCGTGAAGCGGCAGGCTGCGAGCGCGGCGATAATCGCGAACCTCAGCGGCGACGGGCAGGGTCTGGGCCTTGTCAAGCTCGCGGAAATGCTCCGCACCGAAGGCATATCGAGCTTCGCCGTGAGCGAAAGGAACGACGCGCAAAGGCTGCGCGGGGCAGGGTTTACGGACGAACACATCCTCATGCTGAGCTCAACGGCGGACGCCGAAGAAATCGCCGCCCTCGCAGGCTGCGGAACGGTCTGCACCATCGGCTCCTACGACGCCGCCATCGCTGCGGCGAGCGCCGCGGAAAAGCTGAACGTTCCCATAGAATGCATGCTCAAAATCGACTGCGGCGAGGGTCATTTCGGTTTCCTCCCCTCGGAGACCGACAAGCTCCTCAACGTTTTCCGGAATATGAAGGGACTTGCCGTAAACGGCGTATACACGAAGCTTTCCGGCGCCGGCGCCTCGAAAAAGACCTTGCAGGCTCAGCTTGATTCCTTTGAAACCTGCCTTGCCAAGCTCGCGGCGGGCGGAGCGGACACTGGCATAAGCTTCGCGCTCGACTCCTATTCCATTTTCAAATGCGAAAACCGGCTCGACGCCGTATGCGTCGGCAGCGCCTTCGCCGGGCGCACGGCGGGGCTCAACGCCGGCGCAGGGCTCACGAAGGTCGGCTTCATAGAGGCGGATATCGAAGAACTGGACTGGCTCCCCGGCGGGGCGACGGTCGGGCTCGGAAAGGGCGTAAAGCTCCGCCGCTCCACGAAGGCGGCGGTCGTCCCCGTGGGCTGGTATAACGGCGTCGGTTCGCCGGAAGCGCCCGGCGGCCTCTTCCGCAAAAAGACAGTGCCGGATATCTCCGTCGCGGGAAAGCGCGTAAAGCCCATCGGCGCGATCGGGCCGCACAGCCTCCTCGCCGACGTTACGGACGCGGAATGCGGCGTAGGCGACAAGATAACGATAGACGTAAACCCGAAGCTCCTTAAGGGCATCCCCCTGGAATACAGATAATGAATATAATTAAATGCTTATCCCCGCATGTTGCGGATATGATAGCGGCAGGCGAGGTCGTCGAGCGCCCCGGCTCCGCTGTGAAGGAGCTCGTCGAAAACTCAATAGACGCGGGGGCGCGCTCCGTAACGGTGGAAATCCAGCACGGCGGCATGAGCTACATCCGCGTGACGGACGACGGGCGCGGCATGTCGCCCGAGGACGCGGAAACGGCGTTTCTGCGCCACGCCACGAGCAAGCTGCGGGACGAGGCAGGGCTTGAGGCTATCAGCACGCTCGGATTCCGGGGCGAAGCTCTGGCGGCGATTTCGGCAGTCTCCGCAGTGGAGTTGCTCACGCGCGAGCGCGGCGCGGACGAGGGCGTTTCCCTCACGCTTGAGGCGGGTAAGCTCCTTGAAAACGCGCCCGCAGGCTGCCCCGAGGGGACGACGATTATCGTCCGCAAGCTTTTTTACAACACTCCCGCGCGCCTGAAATTCATGAAAAAGGACTCCGCAGAGGCGGCGAACGTCGCCAACACGGTCATCCGCTGCGCAATGGCGCACCCCGACGTCGCCTTCCGCTTTATTAAGGACGGGCGCGAGGAATTCCGCACGCCCGGCGACGGCAGCGCCGAAAGCTGTGTCTATATGCTGCTTGGGCGCGATTTTGCGCGCGGAATGCTCAAGGTGGACTGCGCCGCCGAGGGCTGCTCCGTCCACGGCTTCATCACGCCGCCGGTCAACGCGCGAGGCAACCGTTCGGCGCAGTTTTTCTTCGTGAACGGGCGCTTCATCAAGTCGCCACTGCTTCAATCGGCGCTTGAACAGGCCTACAAAAACCAGCTTTTCACAGGGCGTTTCCCCGGCTGTGTGCTCTATATCGACATAAAGTTCAACGAGCTGGACGTGAACGTACATCCGGCGAAGACCGAGATAAAATTCCTCAACGAGAAAAAGGTTTTCGAGGCGGTGCATTTCGCCGTAAAATCCGCGCTCGAAGCTCGCCAGGACCCGCCGGAGCTTCGCGTCGGCATAAGGGACGACGCGGAGGACGATTTGCCGGAGCCGCCCAGACCCGTGATAATCCATCGCGCGGGCGAAAAGCCGCCGGAGCGCGAAAAGACGGAGGACGGCGGTCTTGTTTTCCGGCAGGACGGCGTCACATATAACAACGCGCGCCCGCAGCGCACGATAATCACGCGCTACGCGCCCGTGGAGGAGCCCGTCGCGCCGCCGCACCTCACGCCCCGTCCGCCTGAGAAAAAGCGCGGTTCGGCGGCGTCAGCCGCAGCGTCCAAGCCTCTCGGCGAGCCGCCCGCGCAGGAGGAAAAGCCCGTGCAGGAGGCGTCAGTTCAGGAAACTCATGAAGCGTCCGCGCAGGATGTGTCCGTGCATGAGGTGTTTTCCAAACCCGTGCAGGAGGAAATCCCCCTTCCCGCCCCCGAACCTGCGTCCGAAGCGCTGAATTCTGGCGAGAACACAGCGCGCGAGGACAGCGCGCCCGCGGAAGCGCCGAGCCTCATTCCCGAAGCGCCGGAAGCGCCTGACGCGCCGAAGGTTCCGCCCTACCGCATAATCGGCGAAGCCTTCAAAAGCTACATAGTCGTGGAATCGGGCGGCGAGCTCATATTCATAGACAAGCACGCGGCGCACGAGCGCATGAATTTCGACCGCCTCAAGGCGAAGAATATGGAGGCCATGTCGCAAATTCTGCTGACTTCCATAATCGCGGAGCCGGACGGCGAGGACAAGGAGCTTTTGCTTGAAAACAAGGCCATGCTCGACGAGCTCGGCTTTGAAATAGAGGATTTCGGCGGCAGAGCCGTCGCCGTCCGGCGCATTCCCGCCGGGATAGACGCGGCGGAGGTCGAGCCGCTGCTGAGCGAGCTTTGCCATGATATACGCTACGGCTCGCGCCCCGGCGCGCTCGGCGTTCAGGACGAGATACTCGCCTCCATATCCTGCAAGGCGGCGATAAAGGCGGGCTGGGATACCGCCCCGGCGGAGTGGAAGCCCGTAGTCGAGGCCGTCCTTTCCGGGAGCGTGAAATATTGCCCCCACGGCAGGCCCGTCACGATGGTTTTATCAAAATCAAAGCTTGACCGTAATTTCAAAAGGACCTGAAAAACGCGGCGCCATGATGTGTTATGCACATTGCGGCGCCGCGTCGTTTTGATGTGGTTGAACCGCGCCGCAGCATTGTGGGCCGTGGGGCTTGCCCCCGGCATCCGTGCGAAGCGCGGTGGTACTTTCGCTCCCCTTTCAGGGGAGCTGGCTCGGGCGCAGCCCGAGACTGAGGGGTAAGCCCGCCGCAGCGTTTTCGCTCCCCTTCGATAAGGGGAGCTGTCGCCGCAGGCACCTGAGAGGTCGAATACTCGCGCCAAAGGCGCGACGGAACGCCGGGGACGGCGTTCCCTACCGAGCAATAATCACACATCGAACACTATGCAAATGACAAACACCCTGCCCGTGACAAGCCCCAGGCCCACATTGCCGCGCCGCAAGCATATTACATTGTGCAAAAGTCCCGCACGCGCGCAAAAATCGGAGGACAGGCAAAAACCTGTCCTCCGAAAGCTTTTTAATTATGTTTTTGACGCCGCTTGTCCTCGGCAAAAACACCTGCCCCTCGCTCCGACCAAGGAGGCGGGAGCCGAGGAGCGAAGCCGACGCGATGGGA
>JAEEUX010000184.1 GCA_016290695.1 Oscillospiraceae bacterium | reverse complement strand
TCGGGCGCGTCCTGTCGCGCAGTTCAAGCGCCTGACACGCGCTCTCAAGCGCCGTTTTGAGCGCGGGGAGATCCACCGCGCCGTCATATTCCCCGGTGAGGACGAGCCGCCATATATCGCGCTCGCCGCCGGATAGCTCCGCGCGCAGCAGCTTTTCGAGCGCCTCCGCATTCTCCGTGCCCGATACGTCCACGCTTCGCTCCTCATAGCGCCGCGCGCCGAGGGAAACGAAGTCCATGCGGCAGCCCTCGGCGGAAATTTCGCCCGCGAGGATACCCTTCTCGCCCGTTTCGTCGAAGCCGCGCCCGATGGGGCAGCCTGGGTAGGCGTAAAAGGTATTCCCCGCGCACTTGAGGCCGCTCGCGGCGTGGATATGCCCGAGCGCGAGGTAGCTAAGCCCCGAGGCAGCAATCATTTCCTCGGATATGTAACCGTATGGGCTCGCGGCGTTTTCCGTATCGCCGTGCAGAACCATGATATCCTGCGCGCCGGAGGCATGAAAACCGGCGAGGCTCGGCGGCGTGTGCTCACCCGTGAAGGCCGCGCCCCAAACGGCGCAGCCCAGCTCCGGAAGCTCCACCCTCTGCGGGGCGGAGGACGTGAAAACATGGACGTTTTCGGGCAGCGTCATGCGCGCCCAGGGCGAGCGCTGCGAATAATAATCATGGTTTCCCGGCGAAATAAAGACCCGCGCCTTAACGCGCCCGAGGGCATGACAAAGGCATTCCTCGCTCTCTGCGTAGCAAAGCGCGCTGTCAAAGAGGTCGCCCGCGAGCAAAAGGAGCTCTGCGCCGAAATCGTTCGTAAAATCGGCAAGACGCTCGATTATCTGCCGCTGCTCGGCGCGCCGCTGTGCCGCCTGCTCCGCGCTCAGGGCGGAAAACGGCGAATCGAGGTGAAAATCCGCCGCGTGGACTAATTTTATCATCCTGTTCAGTCGGAAATCCGCAGCGCGTCGGCGCTGAGGCATTTCCCGCTCCTTTCGTCTATTTCAAAAACCGCGCATTCAAGCTTGCAGGGTCCGGAGGCGGCGCTGTACCGCTCGCGCGGGTCGCCGCGAAAACGCGCTATCGACTGCTCCGGCACCACGCCGAGGACGCTGCGGGCAGGCCCCGTCATGCCGAGGTCGGTGATAAAGCCCGTGCCCTTTTCAAGGACCTGCGCGTCCGAGGTCTGAACGTGCGTGTGCGTGCCCCACACGGCGGAAACGCGCCCGTCGAGCATATAGGCCATGGCGCCCTTTTCGGAGCTTGCCTCCGCGTGAAAATCTATGAGCGTAACGGCGCAGGGCTCCTCGCGCAGGATTTTTTCAACGGCGAGGAAGGGGTTATCCGGGCCGAAATCCATCTCGCAGCGGCCTATGAGGTTAATCACCTTCACCCTGCCGAAGGGCGCTTCAAAAACGCCCCAGCCGCGCCCCGGCGTCTGCGGGGCGAAGTTCGCGGGCCGCAGGATATACGGGCAGTCGTCGAGGTATTCCATTATCTCCTTGCGGCTGAAGGCGTGGTTCCCGAGGGTAACTACGTCCGCCCCGGCGGCGAAAATTTCCTCCGCCTGCTGCGGCGTTATGCCGAGAACCGAGGCGTTTTCCCCGTTTACGACGGTAAAGCCCGCGCCGGTGTATTTTTTGAGTCCGCGCAGCTTCGCGCAAAGGTAATCGAGCCCGCTGGGAGCCACAACGTCTCCCACCGCGAGAATTTTAACAGACATCGTTTCATCCTCCCGCTGTCAGTCATATCAATACAAAGATTTTAATATAACGCGGCAAATCGTGCAATATTTTTTACGCAAACGGCAGGGAAAAATGATATTAAATATCCGCCGAAAAAAGACGCTCGGAGAGCAATGTCATCAATCAGCTCACACGAAAAAACACCCGCTCTTGACAACTGGTGGCATATTTGCTATCATATTAGTGAGGTTAAGAAGGTGAGCAAATGTCCACGTTGGAGAAGCTAAGGAAAAAATTCAATGAAAAGCCGATTCCGAACGACATTACATTTGACGAGGTAGAGCGGCTGGCAAGGTCTTACGGCTGCGGCGTCGTTTCCGGCGGCAAACACTCGAAAAAAATCGTTGACGTACCAAGCGGGACGGTGATCCCAATCCCCATGCATGGAAAGTATGTTCAAGAGGCATATATAAAGGAACTAAAGGATTTGTTCGCGGAGATCGAAAGCCGCAATCGGGAGGTGGAATAAAATGCTGTATCCGTTTCAAGTTTATCAGAACAAGGTCGAGGAGCATGTGTTCTGGGTCGCTAAGAGCACTTGCCTGAAGGGCTGCGTTGGACAGGGCGAAACTGCGGCGGAGGCCATTTCCGAACTGGAAACCAACGAGCAGGAATGGTTGGTCACGGCAAAGGAGGTCGGTATTCCGATTCCGCCCGTCCCCGTCGAAACCTCGCAGGAATACAGCGGAAAGCTGACGGTTCGGATCGCGCCCGCCGTTCACAGAGACGCGGCGCAGCGCGCCAAATCGGAACGAATCAGCTTAACGCAGTATATAAGCGACGCGATCGTAAACTGGAACGCGCACAACGCGCCGATATGAGAAACGCAAAGCGCACGGAGAAATGCGGTCGATGACAGTTCTCCGTGCGTGTTTCTTGTGCTGATTGCAACCATAATGCCGCTAACTTAAGAAAAGAGTCCAAAGCGGCGCAATCGTTAAGTGAGAAAAAGCGTTTTTGAACCTCTTAGCTGTTTTTTTAGCTTAACTTTAATGGCATTGACCCAAGCGGGTGCCTTTTTATTGTATTGTCCCTTTCTCAAATAGCTTCGCGCCGGCGCAAGGCGTCTCAGGGAATTTCAAAATAAACAACAAGCTGCTTCCGAAGCTTATCCTCCTGCCAAACTTCTCTCAGGAGACGGTAATTTCCCGTTTCCAGTTTGCCGTATCTGTATTCCCAGTTTAGCTGTTCAGTCTTGCGTTCTCCGGGATTAATATAGTATAGCAAATCCGGCCAGGCAAGATTGATTTCGCTGTTTTCAGGGAGAGCCTTCCACCCTCCAAAGCCCTTTCGCTCAATGGTATATTCAGCTTCGTGGTACCAGCTATCGTCGCCTGTATTCTCTTCCTGCAAAACGCCGCCGCTCGTAGAAAGATCGGTCAATTCGGCGTTTAAGCCTTCGGGAGGAGAGATAGGGTCGCCTGTATTGCGGAAACGAAAAAACAGAAGCACGAGAAATATGAGAATGATAATTATAACGCAGTAAAGAATATACTTCATTTTCAAAGCGTCGTTGTTTTTCATGCTTTTGCTTCCTTTCTGAATTTTGCAGAGTGTACGGGCCTCGGGGATTGTGCGAGCGATCCCTGTATGCGGCAAAACTCCATTTTTTTGCCATTTTCAAACAAAGTATAATATGTTTTGGTATCAATTTCAAGTGGGTATAACAATTCGATGAAATATTTCATGGTTTTCGGTTAAAAAGCCCTTTACATTTGCCGTTTACTATGCTAATATTATGCAGATATAGTCCCCTTTGCTCAGTTTTGGGACAAAGCCGCGCATTTCGCGGCGCCTTTCAGGCCCATGACTTCGCTTTGCGGGATAATACAAAACGAAAGGAAAGAATACCATGCTTCTCAAAGAACAGAAAACCAGCATCATCGAAAACAACCGCGTCCATGAGACGGACACCGGATCCCCCGAGGTTCAGATCGCCATCCTCACCGAGCGCATCAGCCAGCTCACGGAGCACCTCAAGGTTCACAAGAAAGACAACCATTCCAGACGCGGCCTTCTCAAGATGGTCGGTAAGCGCCGCAACCTTCTTGACTACCTCGCCAAGAAGGACATCGAGCGTTACAGAGCCTGCATCGCCAAGCTCGGCATCCGTAAGTAAAATAACCGGTAAGAGGCTGTCCCACTTTGTGGAACAGCCTCGCTGTGTATTTTAAAATAGCGTTGTCCGCTCCTCCGCGAGCCGGAAAACGCTGAAAAAACTAACCAGGCGGAGCGGGAAGCGCCGAATTATTTTAGCAGTTGAAAGACCTGCCGGGCCCTTCGGCGGGCGTTTCAAGTGCTAAACGGTTTGGTCTTTCCCCTCCGCGGAAAAGGAGAAATGAAATGATAATCAGAAAAAAAGAATTCCCCAACGTAAAGCGCTACGAAATGGACTACTGCGGCCGCCCCCTCGTGCTCGAAACGGGCAAAATGGCGGAGCTGGCTAACGCCTCCATCCTCGTAAAGTACGGCGAGACGAACGTCCTCGTTTCCGTCGTCGCCTCCCCGCGCCCGAAGGACGGGATCGACTACTTCCCCCTTGCAATCGACTTTAATGAAAAGCTTTACGCCGTGGGCCGCATCCCCGGCAGCTTCATGCGCCGCGAGGGCAGACCGAGCCTCCCGGCGGTTCTGGCATCCCGCCTCATCGACCGCCCCATGCGCCCCCTCTTCCCCTCCGACCTTCGCAACGACGTCGTCATCACCTGCGACGTTCTCTCCGTTGACCGCGACTGCTCGCCCGAAATCGCCGCGATGATCGGCGCTTCCGCTGCCGTTTCAATTTCCGACGTTCCCTTCAACGGGCCCATCGGCGGCATCGTCCTCGGCTGGGACGGTGAGAAGTACCTCTTCAACCCCACCAAGGCCGAGCGCGAGACCAATCAGATGACCGTCACCGTCGCGGCTACGATGGGCAAAATAGTCATGATCGAGGCCGCCGCGAACCAGATACCCGAGGACATCATGTACGAGGGCATCGTTCAGGCGCACGAGAAGCTCAAGCCCGTTATCGAGCTCATTAACCGCATGGTCGAGGAGATAGGCAAGCCCAAGTTTGAGTATGAGCACGCCTCCTTCGACGATGTTCTCTTCGATAAGCTCTGCACGAACGAAATGGCAGGCATGGAATACTGCATGGACACGGACGATAAGAACGTCCGCGAGGCCCGCGTTAACGAGTGGATCACCGCCGTTCAGCAGAAGTACGAGGCCGAGCACCCCGACATGATGCAGTATATGGACGAGATAATCTACCGCATCCAGAAGAAGGTCGTTAAGCACTGGCTGCTTGACGGCAAGCGCGTGGACGGCAGAGCGATGAACGAAATCCGTCCGCTCGCCGCCGAGGTCGGCCTCATTCCCCGCGTCCACGGCTCCGGCCTCTTCACGAGAGGTCAGACCCAGGTCCTCACCATCGCCACGCTCAACACAATCTCCGCCGCCCAGAAGCTCGACACCATCTGG
>JAEEUX010000183.1 GCA_016290695.1 Oscillospiraceae bacterium | reverse complement strand
CAGGTAATACTTTGTGTATTGCCGAGTATTTTTGGACGATATGACGGAATATTCTGCAAGTAAGATATGTGCCGGGAATTATGCGGTGTTGCCATAGAACGCTTCCAAGCGAAAAATGACTTGGAAGCGTTCTATTTTTCGCTGCAGCAGGCTCGAATCGGTTACATATTCCTTAAATCAGTCGGCATTTACTTATAATTCTGTTACCTGTTATTCTTAAAAATATGTTAAATAATGCTCTTGCCATATTGATAGTGTTGTGGTAGGATATAGTGGTATATGTCATGGAGTGTGACGTAAACCAGCAACGCCATTGCCGCAAGGGCGGCAGGATAGGAGTATAAGATGAAGCTCAGCACGGCGGATATGTCCCAGCGGCGGCAGGTGATGCTCAAAGCAGCCTATCGCCTGTTTTCGCAAAGAAATATAGCTTCGGTCACGATGGCTCAAATCGCGGCCGAGACAGGCTATACGCTGCGCTCGCTCCAGCGTTACTTCAAAGCAAAGGATGAGCTCGTTATCGAAACGGCGACATGGGCGTGGGACCGCTTCATGGAGGATAACCGCAAAAACCGCAAGAAAGCTGAGGAAACGTCTGCCGCAGAGGATTATGCGTTTTTCCTCGACAGCTTTCTTACCCTGTATCGCGGCCATGCAGACCTCCTGCGTTTCAACCAGTTTTTCAACGTCTATGTCCGGGCGGAGCGTCTTGGTGAAAGGCAGTTGAGTCCCTATCAGGGCATGATGGACGCGCTGCGCGAGCGTTTTCGCGCCGTTTTCGCCAAGGGCCAGGTGGACGGGACGCTGAAAAGCGGCGTTTCGGAGGAAGAAATGTTCTCCGTTACGTTGCATATCATGCTCGCAGCCGTTACGCGCTACGCCGTCGGCCTTGTCTATCAGAGCCGTCTGGAGCCGGAAGAGGAGCTCGTTATCCTGCGCGATATGCTGTATAACCGCTACGCGGCGCAATGAACCAATGGCGTTAAAACTTTCGCGCTGAGCGCGATTTCAGGAGGAAAAGCCTATGCAACACACAAGAAAAGCTCTGTCAATTTTGCTCACGCTCGCTATGCTGTTGAGCCTGATCCCCTTTACGGCGCTGCCCGTTCAGGCGGGGTATGAAGAAACCCCCATAGTGGTTGCGTCTCCGACCGACCTTGTTGCCAAGGTCAGTGAAGGCGGCTCGATAAAGCTCAGCGCGGATATGGAAATAGACCAACAGTTGGATATTTCGAAGCCGCTTACTCTGGATCTCGCGGGCCATACCCTGACGTTTAAGACGGATGACTATACTGCATTAGAAGTGCATAAGGGCGGCTCTCTTGTCCTTAACGACAGCAGCGAGGGAAAAACCGGAAAAATCACAACGAACACGTCTTACGTAATATTTTCATACGCAAGTGAACCAGAATACGGCAACATTACAATAAACGGCGGCACTGTCGAAACAACGAGCAGCAGTACCAGTGCGGCTGCGCTTTATATTGGCGGCCATTGTATAACAGTTAAAATAAATGGCGGAAAGCTTATCAGCAAAGAAGAAGCGCTGAGAAGCTACAGCAACGTTGATATCACCGGCGGCGTCTTCGACGGCGAACTCGATGCTTACGGCAACAACGCATTTTCCACCCAACTCAATATCACCGGCGGCTATTTTAAAAATGTCGATATAACTAACTACACTGTATGCAGCGTCACCGGCGGTTATTTTGAAGAAGAATGCATGCTGCTCAGCCGTTTTCCGACAGATACGTACACGCTCGCCAAAACAACCGCTGCGGACGGCGAGGATATAGCAGGGAAATACCTTTATAAGGTTATTCCC
Source organism: Oscillospiraceae bacterium (assembly GCA_016290695.1). Taxonomy (GTDB): domain Bacteria; phylum Bacillota; class Clostridia; order Oscillospirales; family Oscillospiraceae; genus RGIG6375. The sequence goes on along the minus strand of JAEEUX010000183.1, from coordinate 3,375 downwards.
ATAAGCAATGCTCATGAATATAATATCGTTATTAGATATTATTCCGACAAGAATTATAATGTTTTTTATGGAACAGAAGGCTGCAAACTGAAGGCTTTCCTCAACAATTATTCTCACCTCAAGAATCCCACAAAATATGATCTGGATGAGTCATATTACTTTGACGGCTTCTATTACGACGCGGAATACAAGAATCCGGTTAGCGAGGATGATCGTCTGACCAAGGAAACCACCATTTACGTCAAATTTGTTCCCATTCCTTCGTATACCGTTACGGTTAAGTATAATCTTGAAGGTATTCCGGACAGCACGAAAAAGGTCCTTCAGGAGCAAGCAGCGTATGTTACTTTCGAGTCGCTTAACCTTTCTCGTCCTAATCCCGAACAATATGGTATAGAGGGCGATTATATTTTTGAAGGCTACTATACCGACCCGGAATACAAGAACCCGATTGACCTCGACAGTACCATAACAAATGATACCACCATTTACGGCAAATTCGTCCCCTATGTCACACATACTGTAACCGTAAATTATAACGGACACGGCGGCAAGACACAGGCGGTCATCAAGAACGTCGGCCCTGACACCCCGCTGAGCATGGCGGTTCTGCTCGCGCTGCAGGGCGAGACCGAGTATAGCAGCGATAAAGCCTCGGCTCTGTTTATGAGCGGGCTTTCAAGCGGCGATATGTATTCTCTCCTTCCCTCGGAGGAAGGATGGGTACTCCCCGCTTACGGTTCACCGCGCAAGATGAAAGCAGTTTCTTACGGCACTGCTTCCGCGGTACCCTCCGGCAGCTCCGTATATGCTCCTTCTATGGGCGGCTCGTCTTCCCCGTACCCCAGCGGCAGCTTCTTTCGCATGATTCCCAACTTAGGCTTTTATGGTCTGAAAGCCAGTTATGATAGCTGGGCGGATTTCTATGAAGAAATGCAGCAGACTTCGTCTCCCTATATAACCGAGGACACTACCGTTTATCTCCAGTGGGCAAAGCTTCTCGACGAGGTTACGCTCAAGACAAGCAAGACTCCCGTTTGCGGAGATAAAATAGGCGACTTCACCGTTACGCTTCCCGACGGGCAGCACGCGACCCTCGACTATAGCAAGCGCAAATGGTGGGCTTATGACCATAGGTGTGCGGAAGACGAGCTCTTCCAGGGCGGCAAAGGCTACGAGCTGGTGGATATCGAGCTTATCGCCGACTATGGTTATGCCTTCAATGAAGATACAAATCTTATATGCGCCGAAGCAAATAAGGCAGCTATCAACGCCGGACTTATGGTCAATGCAGTATCAAGACCTGCCGGTTCCGACGCGGAGGTTGAAGCGGAATGCTACCTCGAATTCGTGCCGGAGCACGCATGGGGCGACTGGCAGGATATGACGGATGAGGAAGCTGCTGATGCGATGCTTACTAAAAGCGCTCCCGGACGCACCTGGCAGAAGCGCGTCTGCACCAAGTGCACTGATGCAGACTACCGCGAAAAAGCCGCTCCCGGCGAAGATACCTATACCGTAACCATAGATATGGGCGGCCATGGCGAAAACGTAACCATTACCGGCGCGCTTAAGGGATATGAGCTTGCTCATTATCTCAGTGAGTATATGTACGATCGCAGCCCCACCGCAAAGGGCTATCGCTTCATCGGCTTTGCGCCCAAGCCTGTTTCCGAATACAGCAGCCTTGATGTTCTGCAGGAAGCCATATCGGACTTTATGGATTCGCCGCTTACCGGCGATGTTACGGCTTATGCCATCTGGTTTACCGAGATTACCCCGGAGATCATATTCAACAGTGTTCCCGTGTGCGGAGATAAGCGCGAAGACCACCCGACGCCGGATGTGAGCGTTCCCGAAGGAGCGCACTACAGCATCACTCCCGTTGAAATTGACGGAGAAACCTATCCGGCAGCATACTGGTTACCCTCTTACAGTGACGGTTCAGAATTGGTAGGCGGCAATGATATGACCGCCAACATATCTTTATCCCCGGATTTCGGTTATTGCCTTTCCGACCAGCCTGTTATAGTATGTCCGGGCACAGAGGCACAAGGATATGGAAAACAGTGCGAAGACGGCACTTATTACTTAGTTTATATATTGATTCCCCATCGTGTGGATGAGGATTCCTACGAAACTATAATCTTATCTTCCTACGAAACTATGGGCGTATCTTCCTCTGGCAAAAACTGCATGGACGACGTCAAAGTCTTGACGGCGCTGCGCTGCTCCGCCTGCCACAGCTTAATACGCGAAACCCTTGCAACGAAAACCGTTCCCTCGCAGGGACACGACTGGAGCAGATGGGAAGATAACGGTAACGGAACGCAGACGCGCACCTGTGAGTATTGCGGAGAGACTCAGACGCGCGACATCGGCACGGGACATTATATCTATGTGTCCGGCTACGGTCTGACCGCTTCCTCCGAGAAGGCGGAAAAGGGCGAGACCGTCACCGTAACCGCAGACGTGAAGAGCGTGCTTTCTTCCATGTCTTCAAGCTCAAGTCCGGCTATGCTTATGGATTTGACGGACGTTGAAGTCGTTGTTGACGCCTTCGTGAAGAAGCTGGAAATAATGCGTCTGCGCGGAGGCGAAGAATCAACAGAGCCGGAAGCAACCACGCTTGAGGTTACCAAAAATGCCGACGGCAGCTATTCCTTCGTCATGCCTGACGATGATGTTGTCGTTCACGGCATATACGGCGCGCCGAAGCCCGAGGAGCCCAAGCTCCCCGAGAGCGGCAAGTTTGCAGAGAGCAAGACCGTTTCCATCGACTGCCCGACTCTGGGCGCGGCAGTGTTCTATACCACGGACGGAAGCGACCCCGCCACGCTCGATAACAGCAGCGAAGAATCGTATTTCAAGCTGAGCGATACCGCTAAGCGCTATGTAGGCCCCTTTACCGTAACGGACACCACCACTGTAAAGGCAGTCGCCCTCTATCCGACACCCGTAGCATATAGGTATTGCATGATGAGCGGCTCCGGCATGTCGATGTGGGTGGAGCGTATAGAAAAAGCTATCGAAGCTCCTGTTCCCGATGGTTTTGAATTCAAGGTCGAGCCTGTCATTGTGAATTCCGGGGAACTGCCCGTCGGATTCGGAGAAGAAGTCCTCGTTCCCGGACCCGGCAGCTCCGGCAGCAGTTGGGGTCCTGCGCTTGACTGGTCTGAACTGGACTCCGCTGTTAAGAGCGGCTTCATAAGCGCGGTAACTACCGCAACCTATACCTATGACCCGAACGCCTCCGAAGGCGGCGGACATAGACCTGTAAATCCCTCCGGCCCCGTTTCCGGCGGTGGCACGACTGAAACACCCAAGTCCGGCGAAACCGTAACGAACAACGACGGCAGCAAGACCGAGACCAAG
>JAEEUX010000182.1 GCA_016290695.1 Oscillospiraceae bacterium | reverse complement strand
GCGCCCTGCCAGATATCGATATGCAGGTCTATCATGTCGTCCACGATCTGCTCGCAGAAGGAGTCGGCATGGTGCATGATGATGACGCCGTTATCATGCAGGTAATTGTAACCCTTTACGTAATTGGGCTTAATAAGCTCGCGCCACTGCTCCGGACGCATAAAGAGGTTAGCCTTGCTGCCCCAGTCGTCATGCGTGAGGAGGATGTCGGGATGTACCATGTCGGTCATGAGCTTGAAGCCGTTATACTTATATTCGCCGATGGCGGCGGCAAGGTCCTCCATAGCCTCCGGCTCGGTCATGAGGTTGAGGAAGGTATCCTCAAAGCCCATGAGGAAGTGCAGGCGCTCAAAAACGCCCGTGGGTGAGAACATCATGAGAAGGCTCTCGGAACGGTCTATCTTCGAGGCGCGCTCAAGATAGGGCTCCCAGTCCGCCGCGACGGAGCAATTTGCGATAAGGTCGGGGACCTTGGTGAAATCGCGCCAGGAGCAAACGTCCTGGACGACCTTATTTTCCTCCGTAACGTGGGGCATCGCGCCGATAGAGTCCTCCGGCCAGACGATGGTGGTTCCCCAAAGGTCCTTCATCGGGGGCATCCCGGGGAAGCGGTTGCCGCGAACAAAGGTGTTCACGGGGTCGCCGGGCAGAAAGCTCGTGCCCTCAAACTGCTTGATAAGGCGGTCCGGCTTGCCGTCCTTCTTGATGGTTTCGAGAAAATTTTCCTTTTTACTAAGCATTTTATCCTCCAAATATATAATATATTTGAGGTACGGCGGCCTTCGCCGCCGGTAAACCTGACACGGTCTCAGTCCAGGTGCTTGCGCTCCGGATGGAACCGACAGGTCAATCCGCCCGAGAGGCGGCACATCTCTCCCCTCAAAGAGACGTATTCGCCCCGCCGCCTGCGCGGCGGGAGAAATTAATCATTTCTTAAACATTTTATCATATAATCCGCAAAAATCAACACAAAAAGCACAAAAAAACGGGCAGGGACGGCTCCCCTGCCCCTTTGCGGTTTTTAGCTCAGGCTTTCTTGTACACTTCCTTCGCGTCGCTGTAGATTATCGTCAGCTCGTCGCCGCTGAGCGTATAGGCAACGAACTCGCTTTCCGTGCTTTTGTCTGCCTTGAGCTCTATTTTGTCAGCGCTCAGGTTGAACGTGCCCTCTTCAATGAGGCTGTTATCAAGGTCGTAGCTTACAAGAAGTTCGTTCGTGACGTATTCCACGTATTCCCCGAAGCTCTTGAAATCATACTGCGCTGCGTAGGCCGTTTCAAAGCTCACAAGCGTTCTTTTGGCGCTCAGCTCTTCTCCGAAAAGCTCGGCAAGACTTTCCCTGTTTTCAAAAAGCTTGTCGACGAGTGCTTCTATGTAGTCCTCAAAGGCCGTCTTAGTCGCGGTTTTATCGTAAAAGAAGCGGAATGAACCGGTTTTTGTAAACTCGACGCTTTTCACGAGGCCAAAGGCGTCAAGGTCGGCAAAGGCAAGCTCAGCCTCGGAAAAGCCGAAATACGAAAGCGCTTCCTTCGTGTTTTCAGCGCTGATAAGCTCCATCGTGTCCCATTTATAGGCAATTACCTCAGGGTCGGTCTGCTGCTCGCCGCAGCCCGCGAGAGAGAGTATGAGCGCAAAAACAAGAAGGAGCGCGGCGAATCCGGAAACAAAGCTTTTTTTCTTTGAAACTGCATCGTGGAAACGGAACGGCATATTAAAACAACCTCCTGATATATGAAGCATGGCGCAAAGCCTTCCGCACAGATTTTATGATATTAATTGGATATGTTATTTATTGCATATTATATCGCGACAAAAGAGAATATATCATATTTCGCCCTGAAAGTCCATATCCCGACAGGGCAAAAAATATACTATTATTTGAAGCGCGGAGCTTACAATTTCCGGCACATACGCCGGAATTATGCGGCGTTGCCTTGGTTATGCTCAAAAAGCTGCGGATTTGTTGATAAGTTTTTCCGCAATTGCTGTCAAGTTGTATCGCTTGTCAGCCTTTTTGTTTATTTAGGGCGGATTTTTGTTATATTTAAGCGAAACTACTTTACGGTTTTAAGGGGACTTATCAACTATGTCCACAGTGTTTTCCACATTTTCGCTGGTCAATCCGGAATTCAAAGGCTTCAAAAAGCGCCCCGAGCACGGAAAGGGCCGTGCTCGGGGCGCTGGACGGTTATATAATTCTGCTCTTATCTGTTAACGATTTCCTGCGTATCGCGGGCAATCATGAGTTCCTCGTTCGTGGGGATGACGAGAACCTTAACGGTTCCGCCTTCGCCGGTAATGTCGAGCTCCTTGCCGCGCTGCTTATTCTTCTCGGCGTCTATCTTGATGCCCATGAAGCCGAGGTTTTCGCACATTCTTGCGCGGGTAACGCCGTCGTTCTCGCCGACGCCTGCGGTGAAGACGATAGCGTCAACTCCGCCGAGGGCCGCGATGTAGGAGGCGATGAGCTTGCCGCCGTCATAGGTGAAGATATCAAGGGCGAGCTGCGCGCGCTCGTTGCCCTCGTTGGCTGCGGTTTCAAGGTCGCGGAAGTCGGAGGAAATGCCGGAAATACCGAGCATGCCGGACTTCTTGTTGAGGATATTGGTCATTTCCTTGATGTCGAGCTTTTCCTTATCCATGACGTACTCGAGGATAGCGGGGTCGATATCGCCGGAACGGGTACCCATCGGGATGCCCTCAAGAGGGGTGATGCCCATGGAGGTATCCATGCACTTGCCGCCCTTAACAGCCGCGAAGGAGGAGCCGTTGCCGAGGTGGCAGGTGACGATGCGGAAGTTCGGGTCGTTCTCTCTGCCGAGGATCTGAGCGGCTCTGGCGGAAACGAAGCGGTGAGAGGTTCCGTGGAAGCCGTAACGGCGGACATGGTGCTTGGTATAATAATCATAAGGAAGGGCGTAAATGAAGGCCTTCGGAGGCATGGTCTGATGGAAGGCCGTGTCGAAAACGGCAACCTGGGGCACGCCGGGCATGATCTCCTTGCAGGCGCGGATACCCATGAGGTTCGCGGGGTTGTGGAGCGGGCCGAGGGGGATGTTCTCCTCAATGGCGGCCTCGACCTCGGGGGTAACGAGGACGGACTCGGAGAATTTCTCGCCGCCGTGGAGGACTCTGTGGCCAACGGCGTTAATCTCGCTCATGCTCTTGATGACGCCGCCCTTTTCGGCCGTGAGAGCCTTGAAAACGAGCTGGATGGCGTTGACGTGGGTGGGCATGGGCTCGTTGTAAACAACGGGTTCAGCGCCGGTGGGCTTATGGGTGAGGACGGAACCGTCCATTCCGATGCGCTCGCAAACGCCCTTTGCGGTGACGCTTTCGTTGTCCATGTTGAAGAGCTGATACTTAAGGGAAGAGCTTCCCGCGTTGATGACAAGAATGTTCATATATGCAATATCCTTTCCGTAGATTGAAATAATTGTAATTTAGAGGTACAATTACAAGGGGTAAAACTATATTAAACCGTTTTCGAGCAGAAAACAACTGTTTTTTCGTTTTTTCTTTCAATTATAGACCTATAACAGCCGTATTTTGGAGGAATCAGCATGAAAACTGCCGGAATAATTGCAGAATACAACCCTTTCCACAACGGTCACGCATACCACATCCGCAAAACGCGCGAATTATTGGGTGAGGACTGCGCCGTAGTTTGTGTCATGAGCGGGAATTTCGTCCAGCGCGGGGAACCTGCCGCGTTTTTGAAAAGCGTCCGCGCGAAGGCAGCCGTTAGCTGCGGGGCCGACCTCGTTCTGGAGCTGCCCTGTATATACTCGCTCTCCGGCGCGGAGAGCTTCGCCGTCTCCGCCGTTTCTATTCTGAACGCCTTCGGCGCGGCGGATTATCTTTCCTTCGGGAGCGAATGCGGCGATATGGAGCTGCTTTCCGAGGCGGCAAGGCTCCTTTGCAGGGACGATATGCGCGCCGCGCTCGCCCGTGAGCTGCGCCGGGGCGTCGGCTTTGCCGAAGCAAGGCAAAAGGCTCTCGAAAAAACAAGCGGGCGGGACTGCTCCTTCATCGCCCAGCCGAACAACATTCTCGCCATTGAATACCTCAAGGCGCTTGAAAAAACGGGCTCCGCCATGCTTCCCCTGCCGGTAAAACGCCTCGGCGCGGGGCATGATTCCGAAGCAGCGGAGGGAGAGAGCGTATCGGCCTCGTTTATCCGCGCGGCCCTGTCCCGCGGCGAAAAATTCCCCGGCGATTACATGCCGGAGCCTGCCGCCGCGCTCATTGAGCGCGAAACGCGCGCCGGGCGCTTCGTTACTCCGGCAGACTGCGAGGCGTCAATAATGACGCGTCTGAGAACCGCGCGGGACGAGGAATTCGCCGCGCTGCCCGATATGAGCGAGGGGCTTGACAGGCGCATAATGAGCGCCGCAAGAAGCTGCGCGACGCTCAGCGAGGTCTACGAAACGGTGAAAACAAAGCGCTATGCGCTCTCGCGCATAAGGCGCGCCGTCATGTGCCTCTGGCTCGGTATTACTAAGTCCGACGCCGCCGCGCCGCCGCAGTATCTTCGCGTCCTGGCGGCAAACGAAAAGGGCCGGGCGCTCCTCCATTCAGCCGAGCCTGCCCTGCCCATTATAACAAAACCCGCCTCCGCGAAAAAGCTTCCCGAGGAGGCAGCGCGGCTTTTCGCGCTTGAGGCGCGGGCCGCCGACTTATATTCACTATGCTTCACCGAACCCGCCATGCGGCGCGGAGGCATAGACTGGACGACCTCGCCAGCAATGTTATGAGCATATCGCTATGACGTAACCCTCGGGCGCTTCGGGGAAAACAAAGGAAAATTCGCCGTAATCCGCCGCGGGCTCGCCGTTTTCAAATCGGCACTCGAATATTTTACCGCCGAAAATTCCGTTGCCGGAACGCTTGGCACAGGCTTCCTTCATGCACCAAAGCCGCGCGAAGCGTTCCTCGCTCTTATCGGGGTCCTCGTAGACGTATTTGCGCTCGGCGGGAGAATAAATGCGGAAAAGGAGCTTATCGCGGACCCCGGAAATGCGCTGGATATCCGCTCCCACAGGGCGCGTATCCGTCGCGCATATCGCGATTTCACCGCTGTGGCTGATATTGAAGAACACGTCCAGCCCCTTTGCGTAGGGCTTGCCCGAGGGTTCGGCGTTAATAACTATCGACGAGGCGGGAACCCCCGCCTCTTTTGCTATCATCCGGCGCGCAAGCGTCTCTCCGGCGAGACTCAGGAGCGCAACGTGCGAGCCGGAGGCCGCCGCGCGCGCCTTGAGCGCGGAAATTCCGG
>JAEEUX010000181.1 GCA_016290695.1 Oscillospiraceae bacterium | reverse complement strand
ATAGAAAGAAAAGCGAAAAGGTACACGACTGTCATTCCCGTTGTCTCTGTAAATCAGAATATATAAAGATTTCAAATAAAGACTGTATTAAAAGATTTCCTTTTTAGCATCAAAAGAAACTGCTGTTAAAGCTTTTTCTCCATCCTGTAAAACTTTCCGTCCTTATCTTCCGCTTCTTCGTAAACGGTAAAGCCGAGCTTTTTATACAGATTAACGGCGGCGGTGTTATTACAATCAACGCCCAAAGCAATAGACTTATATCCCTTTCCTTTTGCTTTGTCGAGCAGATACCGTGATATTGCTTCGCCGTAACCTTTATCACGCTCATTTCGTTTTACAATAAGCCGTGAAAAATACAGTCTCTTTCCGGGAATTGTTCCGTATTCGGGATTGTCATAAACGAGGTCGCATTCAGCTATATATTCATCGTCAACAGTGAGAATAAACACTTCGCGGTTGCCTGCCTTTATCTGCTTAATAAACATGTCGGTGTAAGGACAGGTCTGCATATTCCAAATTGTACTGCAATTTGAATACTCATCAAGACTTATCTGTTTTATTTTATAGTTGTTCAAAACTGTCTTCCTCTCAGAATTAGATCAAGTATTGCTGAAAACATAACATATTTCAGCAATTCATTCAACACAAAATACACGAAAAAACCACCTTCGTCGTGGTAGACAAAAGTGGTTTCTTAGATGGTGCGCGAGGCGGGACTTGAACCCGCACGTCCGAAATGAACACTAGAACCTGAATCTAGCGAGTCTGCCAATTCCACCACTCGCGCGTATATGTTAAATTGAAGGGCTTACACTAAAAAGCCGGAGCGAACGGGATACATTCGCTCCGACTGTGGTGCGAGAGATGGGACTTGAACCCACACGCCATTGACACACGCACCTCAAACGTGCCTGTCTACCTATTCCAGCACTCTCGCAAATCTTGCTCAACAGAGCTTGTTCAGTATAGTAAAAAAGGAGCGGTTTGTCAATACCTTTTTCAAAAAAATCTTACATTTCTTATTTCACGCCCCGAAAAACCCCTCGCGCTGTGCCTAATGGACGTAGGGCGGGCCGAAATATTTATCGCTGAGGATGCCGGAAAAGGCCGAGAGAACGGGGCGCATAGACTTTGCTCCGTATTCTGACTCGCTCGCGCGAAAGTTTGTATTCTCGGGCTTAATGTAGGGCAGGGCAATGATGGCGCGGCTCCTGCCCTCCTTTTTATCGGAGTCTATCACTATCTGCCCGCCGAGGCGGTTGAGTATCATCCTCGTCGCCGCAAGGCCGAAGCCCGCGCCGCGCGGCTCGCCCGCCGGGTCCGTCGGGACGGAGTAGGCGTTGAAGACGTTCGGCAGGATCTCCGGGTCTATTCCGCCGCCGTCGTCCTCGATGATTATGAGGATGGAATGGTTTTTCACCGAAAGGGAGAAGGAAACGGTGTTGCCCTCCTTGCAGTGGGCAATGCTGTTAGCCAGCAGCTCCAGAAAAACCTTTTCAAGGCGCGCCTTGTCGCTGTAAATAAACAGTTCAAAGGGCGGCAGCTCGAAAACGAGCTTCAGCCCGCGGTCGCGCACGAGGGTGTTCACCGTGGTGGCAAGGTCGGCGCAAAGCTGGCAGATATCGAACATGACCGAGCTCGTGGCAATGGGATCCTGCATGGCGCTCATTTCGCGCAGAATGTCCGCCGTATGGAGGATGCGGTACTGAGCATGGCGGAGGATGCGGTAATATTTTTTCGTGGCATCGTCCGCTTCCTCAAGACGCGCTCCAAGAAGATCCGCCGCGGCAAAGGCGGTATTGAGAGGGTCTATAAGGGCGAGGGAAATGTTTTCGAGCATGGCGGGAAGGTTATCCTGCAAAAGCCCGGCCGTTTCAGCGAAAATATATATTTCGGCGGAGGAAAGCTTAAAGCAGACGGATGAAAACTCCGCTTCGCCAATAACAACGCCGGAGGCGCCGCCCTTAGCGCGAAGCCCCTCGTGAAGCTCCGGAATGAGAGCCTTCGCCGCTTCGTTATAATCGAAGACGCGCCCGTCCTCAACGGCTATCGCCGCGCCCGCGATATGTTCAAGGAGCCCGCTGAACGCAAAGCCCTCGCTGAAATCATACATGCTCTCACCGTCCCTTCCGCCGATACATACGCGCCGGGCTTATTATGCTCGCGCGCGGGCGCGATTATTTACCTCGCGCCGGTAATCCGGTTTATTTTTCATCTTTGCTAAGTAGTATATCATTCAGCGCTCCACCATACAAGAGTTTCCGTCGAATTATGTCGAAAAATGTCGAAAAAACAAAAATTGCCCTAAATTACGTCTATGGGCTTGAATTAATCCCCTTTCGAGTATAGAATATTCTATGCGGGCTTTTCGCCCGAAGATAAGAAGATTAGTATATACGATTACGGAGGATCTGTTATGTCGATCAAGGTAGGTATCAACGGTTTCGGAAGAATAGGCAGGCTCGTTCTCAGGGCAAGCCTCGACCATAAGGACATCGAGATCATGGGTATCAACAGCACTGTCGCGCCGGATTACATGGCATATATGCTCAAATACGACACTGTCCACGGGATCTTCGGCGCCGACATCGGCTACACCGACGATTCCATCATCATCAACGGCAAGGCCATCCCCACCTGCAGCGACCGCAACCCCGAGAACGTCCATTGGGGCGATTTCGGCGTAGACTACGTGGCCGAATGCACGGGTAAATTTCTCACGAAGGATAAGGCCGAGCCCCATATCCGCATGGGCGCGAAAAAGGTCATCATGACCGCCCCCTCCAAGGACGATACCCCCATGTTCGTCATGGGCGTGAACCACAACACCTACACCAAGGATATGGACTATGTTTCCAACGCCTCCTGCACGACTAACTGCCTGGCTCCGCTCGCCAAGGTCGTCAACGACAACTGGGGCATCAGGGACGGCCTCATGACCACCATCCACTCCATCACCTCCTCGCAGAGAACGGTGGACGGCAGCTCCGCCAAGGATTGGCGCGGCGGCAGAGCGGCCTCCGGCAACATCATCCCCAGCTCCACGGGCGCGGCCAAGGCCGTCGGCAAGGTCATCCCCAGCCTTAACGGCAAGCTCACGGGCATGTCCATGCGCGTCCCCACGCTGGATGTTTCCGTCGTCGACCTTACGGTGAACCTCGAAAAGGGCGCGAAGTACGAGGATATATGCGCCGCCATGAAGGAGGCCTCCGAGGGCGAGCTCAAGGGCATCCTCGGCTACACGGAGGAGCCCCTCGTTTCCACCGATTTCATAACCGACCCGCGCACCTCCATTTTCGATAAGGGCGCAGGCATCGCCCTCACCGATACCTTCGTAAAGCTCGTAGCCTGGTACGATAACGAGTGGGGCTATTCCAACAAGGTTCTCGACCTCATCGAGCACATGTATAAGGTCGATAACGCCTGAGCGAAGCGCGCTTCACACGACCCCCGCTTCCTAAGTCTGTTTACAATCAGAAATGTGCACGCCCGGTCTGCGTGCACATTTTTTGACGATATATATTGAAAATTTTCGATATAGCATATATAATAAGCTCATAGCCTCTAATATTCATCAAAATATGGGTGATTATGTATGAACAACGAATATCTGCGCGTATTCCGCGCATTTTCTGACGAGCGGCGTCTGCGGGTGCTGGAAATGCTCACGCAGGGGGAACAATGCGCCTGCGCGCTGCTTGAAGAGCTCAGCATTTCGCAGCCCACGCTGTCGTACCACATGAAAATCCTCTGCGCCTCCGGGATAGTCAGGGAACGCCACGTCGGGCCGTGGAAATATTATTCCATCAACACCGAGGGCTGCGCCTACGCGCAAAAGCTCCTGCAAAAGCTCAGCTTCGGCGGCGAGGACGTGGAGATGCGCTTCATCCGCCTCCTCTCGCGCCTTCTTCGCGCGGCGGAGGACATAAAAAACGGTCTTCGCCCCGCAAAAAACGCCTGCTGCTCCTGCCTCTGCGAGCGCGTCGCCGGTTGAAAATCATCAAAAAGGAAGGATAAAACAATGAAAAAATTCGCGGTTTTCAGCGGCTTCCTCGGCTCGGGGAAGACCACGACCATGATGGCGCTCACCAAATACTGCACCGGGCACGGCGTCAGGGCCGCCATGATTTCAAACGACCTCGGCGAGGGCGTGAACCTTGCCGACAACCGTTTCGCGCAGCTAAACGGCTGCAACGCCTCCGAGATAACGGACAACTGCATCTGCTACGTTAACGAGCAGCTTGCCGAACGCCTCGACGGGTATTATTCAGACGGCTGCGAGCTCGTAATTTCCGATATTCCCGGCTTCGGCGTCGGCGCGCTGGAGCACGTTTACCACGGCCTCACAGAGAAATTCCCCGGGCGCTTCGAGCTCGCGCCCTTCACGGTTCTCGTCGAGCCGAGGACGATAGAGCTCCTCCGCAGCGGAAAAAGCGGCGACATGGAGTACATTTTCGACACGCAGCTCGTCGAGGCCGACCTCATAGTTTTGAATAAATGCGACACGATAAGCGCCGAGCAGCGGGAAAAGGACCTCACGTGGCTCGCCGCGCGATACCCCGAGGCAAGGGCCGTCGCCATAAGCGCCGCCACGGGCGAAGGGCTCGACGCGCTTTCCCGCGCTCTCACCGGGGGCTCCGCCTCCATGCGCCGCCCGGATATAGCCTACGGCGGTGAGCTCTTCTCCTTCGCGATGGGCAAGATAAGCGAATACTACATCCAGTACCACGCCTCCGTCTGCTGCGACGATTTTGACGCGAACGACTATCTTCGCGGCATAGCAACGCGCGTTCAGGAGAGCGTCGCCGCGGCGGGCTTTGAGATCCCGCATCTCAAGCTGCTCGCGTGGGAGCCGGAGGGCGATTTCGGCAAGCTCGACCTGCTCGGCACGGGGCGCGGCATCGAGACCGTCCGCAGCTTTTCCCGCCGCTGCACGGATATAGCCGTCATCCTCAACGCCAGCGCAGCCTGCCCGCGCGATACGCTCGACGAAATAATCACCGGCGCAGCCGAGGCGATTTCAAAGGACTATAATCTCGAGCTTGCCGTCTATAAAAAAGACTGCTTCGGCATGATGGATTAACAAAGCCCGCAGACCTTCCCCTTGCCCCCGGCATAGCACTTGCCATTTGTACAATCCCATATGGTTCCGCCGCACCAATGTGCCCCGGGGGCTTGTCTGCGCCCCGGGGCTTGTCTGTGCCCCGGGGGCTTGCCTGTGCCCCGGGGGGGCTTGCCTGTGCCCCGGGGGGCTGGTCTGTGCCCCGGGGGCTTGCCGGTGCCCCGGGGGGGGTTG
>JAEEUX010000180.1 GCA_016290695.1 Oscillospiraceae bacterium | reverse complement strand
GATCGGAAGACGTGTAGGGAAGAGGTATTTTTCATATTTTCCATCTCCAAAAAAATCAAAAGTATTGCCGATTATTTCCCGCTGTCCCCATAGTTTGAAAGGACGCGCGCGGAGGGATCGTTTACGTTGCATCCCTCCCAGCTCTTGTTCGGCATCCAGAAATCAACGACCATTTCGGCCTGACCGGGATAATATTTTTCAAAAATCTCACGGTAGAGCAGCGATTCCTTCGTGAAGGGCTGCGCGAAGCTGTACTTTGCGCGCAGCTTTTCGTATTCCTCGTCGGAATAGACCTTTTCCGCGTGCTCCTTCAGATAGTCCACCATCGAGTGGCCCACAGCGTCGGAAAACGCCGCCTTCTCGCGCCAAAGGAGCGAATCCGGCAGATAGCCGAGGCCCTCAAAAGCATGGCGCAGGAGGTATTTTCCCTTGCCGTAGCTGTTCATTTTCAGCTTCGGGTCGAGACTCATGACGTATTTTACAAAGTCAAGGTCGCCGAACGGAACGCGCGCTTCGAGCGAGTTTACGGAAATGCAGCGGTCGGCGCGCAGAACATCGTACATATGCAGTTCGCGCACGCGCTTTTCCGCTTCCTTCTGAAATTCCTCAGCCGAGGGCGCAAAATCCGTGTATTTATAGCCGAAAAGCTCGTCGGAAATTTCGCCCGTTAATATAACGCGAAGGTCTGTCCGCTCATGTATCGCCTTGCAGACAAGATACATGCCCATGCTCGCGCGGATGGTTGTAATATCGTAGGTCCCGAGCATGGCGATGACTTCCTCAAGCGAGGAAATAACCTCTTCCGGCGTCATGTAGACCTCGGTGTGGTGGCTGCCTATATAGTCCGCCGCCTGCTTAGCGTATTTAAGGTCGATGGCGTCCTCGCTCATGCCGATGGCAAAGGTCTCGATAGGGGCGGAGCTTTCCTTCGCGGCAATGGCGCAGACGAGCTAGGAATCGAGCCCGCCGGAAAGCAGGAAGCCCAGCTTCGAGTCCGACACAAGGCGCTTCTTCACGCCCGCTATCAGCTTTTCGCGGATGTTGGCGCAGGCTTTTTCGAGTTCATCATGACACACTTCGGCTGGCTTGTCAATCTCCAAATACGGAATAAACTCACCGTTTTTATAATAATGTCCGGGCGGGAAGGGCATGATTTTGTCCGCGATACCCACGAGGTTCTTGGGTTCGCTGGCAAAAACCATCACGCCGCGCCTGTCGCAGCCGTAATACAGCGGACGTATGCCGATGGGGTCGCGCGCGGCGATATATTCGCCGGTATCGCCGTCGTAAATTATGCAGGCAAATTCCGCGTCCAGCATACTGAACATCCCGACTCCGTATTCCTTATACATCGGGAGGATAATCTCGCAGTCGCTGTCGCTGGCAAACTTATAGCCCTTTTCAATAAGGAGCCGCCGCTGCGCCTCGAAGCCGTAAAGCTCGCCGTTGCATACTGCGTAGCTGCCGCTAAGCTCAAAGGGCTGCATGCCGGACGGCGTCAGCCCCATAATGGAAAGACGGTGAAAGCCAAGCAGACCCTTACCCGTGTCGATGATACGACTCGCGTCAGGGCCTCTTGAAACCGTCTTTTCAAAACCTTTTTTAAATTCATCCAAATCTGCGCCGCTGCCGCAGTAACCCATAATGGAACACATGATACTTTCCTCCAAATCAAAACATGTCAGCATTCATATAGGGCAAGTGCTGCGCTCGCGGTGCCACCTATATTTATTCTTCATTTTGCAAGCCTCCAACAAGACTCTGCCGGTTAACGCCCGGCCAAACGGCGCGCCTACTCGGGAAGCCCTTTCAGCTTGCGGCTCGAAAAGTGTTCTTCGCACAGGCCCGGCACGCGGTTCTCAGCTCCCCCGCGCTCTCTGTAGCCGGGCTGACTGCGCTACTTTTCTTTTCTCAAACGCCTTTATTTTTTGTAAACGCTTCATAAACCTCAGCGTTTACTGAATTATTTATATATTATTCTGCTTATATCATTCTGCGCCCTGCAGCGCGTCGTAGCCCTCCTCCCCTGTTCTTACCTTAACTACGTTTTCAACGTCGTAGACGAATATCTTGCCGTCGCCGATATGGCCCGTATAAAGAACTCTCTTCGCCGTTTCAATAACGTCGCGCACCGGGATGGCGGAAACGACTATGTCCACCTGAACCTTCGGGCGGAGGTCTGTTTCGACTGCTACGCCACGGTAAAATTCCGTGTGGCCTTTCTGCATTCCGTAGCCCATAACATGGGAAACGGTCATGCCGGTGATACCGAGCTTGCTCATCGCGTCCTTCAAAACGTAGAGCTTTTCCTCCTTGAAGACTATTTCGACCTTCGTGAACTTGTGTCCGTCCGGGCTGAAGCTCGGCTCACGCTTTACGGGGACGGCCTCGGCAACGGGCGTCGTGCCGGTAACGGCGACGGGCTGCTCAGACGAGCCGAACTCGGAATATTTGTCAACTGAGGGCATGAAGTCTGCGTAGGCGCTGGGAAGGCCGTGCTCGCTGATGTCAAGGCCGGCAAGCTCGTCGGCAAGGTCGGCGCGCAGGAAGTTTACCTTCTTTAGTATTGCGAAGAAAATGAGCATCGTTACTGCCGCCCAAGCCGCCACGGTGACAAAGCCCAAAGCCTGAATACCGAGCTGCGCGAAGCTGCCCGTATAGAAGAGGCCGCTGAGTCCGGCGGGAGCGTCGGGGCTGGCGAGGAGGCCAACCGCGAGGGTTCCCCAAACGCCGTTTACGCAGTGTACACCCACGGCGCCGACGGGGTCATCGATATGGAGCTTGAGGTCGAGCTGCTCTACCACTATTACAACGAGGATACCGGCAACTATGCCGACGACTGCCGCGCCGATTCCGTCAAAGGCGTCGCAGCCCGCCGTAACGGCGACAAGGCCGGCAAGGGAAGCGTTCAGACACATGGAAACATCGGGCTTGCCGTTTTTGATCCATGTATAAATCATCGTGGTACAGGTAGCGACAGATGGGGCAATAGTCGTTGTAAGGAAAATCGCGGAAAGCTCAGAGGGCGTAGTCGCCGCCGCGCCGTTGAAGCCGTACCAGCCGAGCCAGAGGATGAACACGCCGAGAGCGCCGAGAGGGATGGAATGGCCCGGTATCGCGTTTACCTTGGTGACCTTCCCGGCTTTGTCCTTGACGTACTTGCCGACACGCGGGCCGAGGATAGCCGCGCCTATGAGAGCCGCGATGCCGCCGACCATATGTATGGCGCAGGAGCCGGCATAATCATGGAAGCCCAGGCTACTAAGCCAGCCGCCACCCCATATCCAGTGCGCCTCAATAGGATAGATAACGAGGGAGATAACGCCGGAATATACACAGTAAGCGGAAAACTTCGTTCTTTCAGCCATTGCGCCGGAAACGATGGTCGCCGTCGTGGCGCAGAAGACGAGGTTGAAAACGAAATAGCTCGCGTCCGTAAACCCGTCCGCCGGGGACTGAATAAACTCCTTAAAATGCGTAAACAGGTCAAGATTCGGCTTTCCTATCAGCCCGAAGAAAGCATCCTCGCCCATCATCAGTGTATAACCGAGCAGCGAAAACACCACGGTTCCGATACAGAAATCCATAAGGTTCTTCATAATGATGTTGCCTGCGTTCTTCGCGCGGGTAAAGCCCGTTTCCACCATCGCAAAGCCCGCCTGCATCCAGAAAACGAGCGCTGCGCCAATCAAGAACCAAAATTCTACACTCATAAGTAATTCCTCCTATTTCCTTCCAAAATGCCTTGTTTATATATTTACTTCACGCCGAACAGAAGGTCGGCATAAGTCGGGAACGGCCAGTAGCTCTTCGCGGTAAGAACCTCCGCCTTGTCGCAGGGAACGCGAAGGAGACACATTTTCGGTAGAAGCGTATCGCGTATCGCGGCGGATTCTTCGATAATATCATCCTTGCCGCTCACGGCGATGAGCGCCGTTTCGAGCTCGTCGGTGTCAGCACTTATTTCGTCAACGAGCAGGGAAAGCTTTCTTATAAGCCCCGTTTCGTAAGCGCAGGTAAGCTCCGGCGCCGCCGTTTTCTTCGCGGCAGCGGCCTTGGCAAGCTCGCTCGTGTAGGCTTCTATTGCGGGGGCTATCTGCGTGCGTGCCATGTCTACCATAGTGTTAGCCTCGATGATAACGCTCTTGCAGTAGTTTTCCAGCATTATGTCGCAGCGCGAGCGCAGCTCCTCCACGGAAAATACGCCGAGAGAGGTGAGCATATCCACGTTTTTCTTGTCAAGCAGATGCGGCATGCAGTCCGCCGTCGTGCGGTAATTGAGCAGCCCGCGCTTCTCCGTAGCTTCCTTTATCCACGCCTCGTCGTAGCCGTTGCCGTTAAAGATGATGCGTTTGTGGTCCTTGATGGTCTTCTTTATCATCTCGTGCAGCGCGCTTTCAAAATCCTTCGCTTTTTCGAGGCGATCCGCGTAAATACGCAGGCTTTCCGCCACAGCGGCATTGAGCATGATGTTTGCGCAGGCTATGCTGTTGGACGAGCCGAGCATGCGGAACTCGAACTTATTGCCCGTGAAAGCGAAGGGCGAAGTTCTGTTGCGGTCAGTCGTATCGCGGTTAAATTTCGGCAGGACGTCGACGCCGAGCTTCATCTGGGTTTTCTTCGTGCCCTTGTAGGGCTTGCCCGTTTCTATCGCTTCAAGCACAGCGCTCAGCTCGTCGCCGAGGAAAATCGAGATCACTGCGGGAGGCGCTTCGTTCGCGCCGAGGCGATGGTCGTTACCCGCGGTTGCGACGGAAAGCCTCAGAAGGTCCTGATAATCGTCTACGGCCTTTATAACCGCGCAGAGGAAAAGCAGGAACTGGGCGTTTTCGTAGGGCGTTTCGCCCGGGGAAAGAAGGTTCTGTCCGCTGTCGGTCGCAATCGACCAGTTATTGTGCTTGCCGCTGCCATTCACGCCCGCGAAGGGCTTTTCATGAAGGAGGCAGACAAGGCCGTGCTTCGCGGCAACCTTCTGCATGATTTCCATCGTAAGCTGGTTATGGTCGGTGGCGACGTTCGTCGTCGAATAAAACGGCGCAAGCTCGTGCTGCGCGGGCGCGACCTCGTTGTGCTCGGTCTTTGCGAGGATTCCGAGCTTCCAGAGCTCGTCGTTGAGATCCTCCATAAACGCCGCGACGCCGGGCTTTATAACGCCGAAATAATGGTCGTCAAGCTCCTGCCCCTTGGGAGGCTTCGCGCCGAAAAGCGTTCTGCCTGTGAAGCGAAGGTCGGGGCGCTTATCGTACATTTCCTTGGTAACGAGGAAATATTCCTGCTCGGGGCCGACGGAAGAAACCACGCGCTTTGCTTCCA
>JAEEUX010000179.1 GCA_016290695.1 Oscillospiraceae bacterium | reverse complement strand
CAGGTAATACTTTGTGTATTGCCGAGTATTTTTGGACGATATGACGGAATATTCTGCAAGTAAGATATGTGCCGGGAATTATGCGGTGTTGCCCTAACTGCCCTGCCCCCAGAAAACAGCAAAAGAGACGGGAAACCCCGTCTCTTTTGCCGGCATGCAGAAAATGAATCAGAAGGCAATGATCTAAGTCGGGAAGGAGTACCCTGACAAAGATCGCACCAAACGAAGGAAACATTTTAAGTAAAAAATTATTTACTTAAAATACGCTTAAAATATAACACATAATTATAACAATTTCAATGCCGAAAACGCCAAAAATATTCCGAAATAATTGTGCAAGCTATATATAAAATGTTAAAACAATATAGAAACAATCAATATACACATGAAATAACGCCACCGAATGTTAAGAGGGTGTTATATAGAACCGTTAAAAACCGTAATAAAATCCTCCATATTTTCCCCGCAATATTTTTTAAAAATACCTATTGACAATATAATACTGCGGTGGTACATTATGTTTAGCACTCAGAGAGTGAGAGTGCTAAAACAACAAAGACGGTGCCGCTATGGAGCTTAGTGAAAGAAAACAGAAGATACTCAAAGCGATCATAGAAAGCTATATCGAGACGGCGGAGCCCGTCGGCTCAAAGGCGATTTCCGAAAAATGCGGTCTCGGCATATCGTCCGCGACGATACGCAATGAGATGGCGGAGCTTACCGCGCTGGGGTTGCTTGAGCAGCCGCATACCTCCGCCGGGCGCGTCCCATCGCCGCACGGCTACAGAATATATGTAAACGAGCTTATGGACCGCCACGCCCTCAGCATGAAGGAAACGCGTGAGATCAACAACGCCCTGAACGCGAAGGTCAACCAGCTCGACCTTCTCCTTTCGGACGCGGGGCAGGTTTTGAGCGAGCTCACGAATTACCCTGCCTACGCCGTCGCCGCGCCTGCGGCTGTCTCGAAAATCAAGCGCTTTGACCTTATTTACGTTGATGTAAATACGGTTATCGCCGTCGCGATGATGGATAACAGCTCCGTCAAAAACAAGCTCATGAGTTTCCCGGACGGCATCGACGAAGCCTTCGTTAAGAAGCTTGCCACCGTATTCAACGCCAACTTCACCGGCATAACCGCCGACGAGCCCACTCCTGAGCTTATTGCATCGGCTGAGAGCGTCACGGGGGATGAAATGGGCGCCGTTGCCGCCGTCGCGGGCTTCGCGCTGAACCTCCTGCGCGATTCGGGGACGCCGAGACCCAGCGTTTCCGGCGCGTCGCAGATTTTGGGACATCCCGAGTTCAAGGACGCCCACAAGGCGCAGAAGCTTCTCAGTTATCTTTCCGAGGGGAAGGACATCGAGAAGCTGCCCGTTCCGAGCGACGGGGCCGAGATAAAAATAGTCATCGGGCCGGAAAACGTAGCCGAGGAGCTGAGAGATTCGAGCGTCGTCATGGCGTCCTACGATCTCGGCAATAATATGAAGGGTCTCATCGGTGTCGTCGGGCCGACGAGAATGGATTACGCGAAGGTGGCGGCTCATCTGTCCTATGTGGTGCATGGGCTCAGGCAGCTTGCGGAGGGCGGAAAGCTTCCGCTCATGCCGCCGGATCTGCTTCCCGCACCCAGCGAACCCGACGGAAAGGAATGAATTAAATGCCATCCAAAGAGAAAAAGAACGCGGAGAAAAAAGCCGCTGAGGAAAAAAAAGAAGTAAAAGCCGAACAGGCGGAGGAAACCGCGGCCGAGCCCGAGAAAGCGGAGGCCGAAGCCAAGGAGGACGAGACGGCGGCGCTGAAGGCGGAGCTTGCCGCCGAGAAGGATAAATACCTTCGCATAGCCGCCGAGTACGACAACTTCCGCAAGCGCAGCCAGAAGGAGCGCGAGGCGCTTTACGCGGATGCCAAGGCGGACGCGGTCTCGAAGCTTTTGCCCGTTTACGATAATCTCGCGCGGGCCCTGTCGCTCGGATGCAGCGACGAAGCATTCTTCAAGGGCATCGAGATGACAATGAACCAGCTTGAGGAGATTTTCACAAAGCTCGGCGTGGCGGCGATTGAAGCCGTGGGCCAGCCCTTTGACCCGGCGAAGCATAACGCCGTAATGCACGTAGATGACGAAAGCCTCGGAGAGAACATTGTCGCGGAGGAGCTGCAAAAGGGCTTCATGCTCGGCGACAAGGTTATACGCTTTGCAATGGTTAAGGTCGCAAACTGAATCGGAAATTTCCGGAGGAACTATAGTCCGTTTTTAATAGAAGTTAAGTAAAATCATTTGCTGCCGGGTTTTCCGGCGAATTTAAGGAGGAATTATTTATGGGTAAAATCATTGGTATAGATCTTGGCACAACTAACAGCTGCGTCGCAGTTATGGAAGGCGGCGAGCCCGTCGTTATCGCTAACGCGGAGGGCAACAGAACCACTCCCTCGGTCGTCGCGTTTTCCAAGACCGGCGAGCGCATGGTCGGCCAGGTCGCAAAGCGTCAGGCAGTCACGAACCCTGACAGAACGGTTATTTCCATCAAGCGTGAAATGGGCACGGACTATAAGGTTTCCATCGACGACAAGAAGTTTTCTCCCCCGGAGATTTCCGCAATGATCCTTCAGAAGCTCAAGGCGGACGCCGAGGCTTACCTCGGAACCACAGTAAGCGAAGCGGTCATCACCGTCCCGGCGTACTTCACCGACGCGCAGAGACAGGCCACCAAGGACGCGGGCAAGATCGCAGGCCTTGACGTTAAGCGTATCATCAACGAGCCTACCGCTGCGGCTCTGGCCTACGGTCTCGACAAGGAAAACGAGCAGAAGATCATGGTTTACGACCTCGGCGGCGGCACCTTCGACGTCTCCGTCCTCGAAATAGGCGACGGCGTTATCGAGGTTCTCGCCACTGCGGGCAACAACCGTCTCGGCGGCGACGATTTCGATAAGTGCATCATGGACTGGATGGTTGCCGAGTTCAAGCGCGAGAATAACGTAGACCTTTCTGCAGACAAGGTTGCCATGCAGCGCCTCAAGGAGGCTGCCGAAAAGGCAAAGATCGAGCTTTCCGGCGTTACAAGCACGAACATCAACCTGCCCTACATCACGGCGGATGCCAACGGCCCGAAGCACCTTGACCTCACCCTCACAAGAGCGAAGTTCAACGAACTGACCGCTCACCTCGTCGAAGCCACGATGGGCCCCGTCCGTCAGGCTCTCAGCGACGCTGGGCTCAAGCCCGCCGAGATAACGAAGGTGCTCCTCGTCGGCGGCTCCAGCCGTATCCCCGCCGTTCAGGAGGCCGTTAAGACCATCACCGGCAAGGAAGGCTTCAAGGGCATCAACCCCGACGAATGCGTTGCGGTAGGCGCGGCCATCCAGGGCGGCGTCCTCGGCGGCGACGTTGAGGGCATCCTCCTGCTGGATGTTACTCCGCTGTCCCTCGGCATAGAAACTCTCGGCGGCGTGTTCACGAAGCTTATCGAGAGAAACACCACCATCCCCACCAAGAAGAGCCAGGTGTTCTCCACCGCTGCCGATAATCAGACCTCCGTTGAGGTCAACGTCCTTCAGGGCGAGCGCGAAATGGCAGCATATAATAAATCCCTCGGACGCTTCCATCTCGACGGCATCGCCCCGGCGCGCCGCGGCGTTCCTCAGATAGAGGTCACCTTCGATATCGACGCCAACGGCATCGTTAACGTATCCGCGAAGGACCTCGGCACCCAGAGAGAGCAGCATATCACCGTCACTTCCTCCTCCAACCTCAGCAAGGAGGATATCGAAAAGGCCGTCAAGGAGGCCGAGCAGTACGCTGCAGAGGACGCAAAGCGCAAGGAAGAGGTCGACGTCCGCAACCAGGCAGACCAGATGGTTTACCAGTCTGAAAAGACGCTCAGCGAAGTGGGCGACAAGCTCTCCGACGCCGACAAGACGAACATCAAGGCCGCTATCGAGAAGGTTCGCACCGCTCTGAACGGAACCGACACCGCGGCGATAAAGGCCGCAACTGATGAGCTTACTCAGGCCTTCTACGCCGTTTCCGAGAAGATTTACCAGCAGCCCGGAGCTCAGCAGCCCGGCCCCGACGCCGGAGCAGGCGCGGCGGGCGCAGGAAACGCTCCCGGCGGCGAGGGTTATTACGACGCGGACTATGAGGTCGTTGACGACGACAAGAAATAAATTAGGCAGGCCATGAACAAGCGAGGGCGGGAGAAATCTCTCGCCCTTTGCATGGCTTTGAGGTATTAGTATGGCAGATCAGAAAAGAGACTACTATGAGGTCCTGGGCCTGAAAAAAGGCGCCTCCGAGGACGAAATAAAGAAGGCCTTCCGCAAGGCTGCGAAGGAGAACCACCCTGACCTTCACCCCGGCGATAAGGACGCCGAGGCGCGCTTCAAGGAGATTAACGAGGCCTACGAGGTTCTTTCCGACGCTGATAAGCGCGCCAAGTATGACCAGTACGGCCACGCGGCCTTCGACCCGAGCTTCGGCGCGGGAGCGGGCGGCGGCTTCAGCGGTTTCGGCGGCTTTGACGGCTTTGGAGACCTCGGCGACATATTTGAATCCTTCTTCGGCGGAGGCGGCGGTTCGCGCCGCTCGCAGAACGCCCCCCGCAAGGGCGAGAGCATCCGCGTCGCCGCCGAGCTTACATTTGAGGAAGCTGCCTTCGGCTGCAAAAAGGAAATACCCATTTCCCGTATCGAGGACTGCGCCGACTGCCATGGAACCGGCTGCGCGGCGGGCACGACGGCGGAGGTATGCCCGGACTGCGGCGGCACGGGTCAGGTCCGCCGCCAGACGAGGACGGCCTTCGGTGTCATGCAGACCACCGCCGCCTGCGACAAGTGCCGCGGCACCGGCAAGATAATCCATTCCCCCTGCCCCACCTGCAAGGGCAAGGGCGCCGTCCGCCGCAACAAGACCGTGAGCGTAACTATCCCAGCCGGTATCGACGACGGGCAGACTATTTCCATCCACGGGCAGGGGCATAAGGGCACGAACGGCGGCTCGGCGGGCGATTTGCTCGTCACCGTGCGCGTGCTTCCGCACCCGTACTTTGAGCGCGACGAGTTCTCCGTTATCTACCGACTGACAATCGGCATGGTGCAGGCCGCACTCGGCGCGGATGTGGAGGTTCCCACGCTCGACGGCAAGGTGAAATACCACATCCCGGAGGGAACGCAGTCCGGAACGGTATTCCGCCTGCGCGGAAAGGGCATCCAGCGGCTCAACAGCATCGGGCGCGGCGACCAGTTCGTCACGGTCACCGTCCAGACGCCGACGAACCTCAATTCCGAGCAGAAGGAAATCCTCCGCGAGCTGGGCGAAAGTCTCGGCGGGGGTCTGAGCGAGGATTCAAAAGCAAAACGCGCAAAGCGTAAGAAAAAATAAATAGGG
>JAEEUX010000178.1 GCA_016290695.1 Oscillospiraceae bacterium | reverse complement strand
TTCGCTCCCCTTGGATAAGGGGAGCTGGCTCGCGCAAAGCGCGAGACTGAGGGGTCGTCTGCCCCGGCGCGCCTTTCGCTCCCCTCGTAGGGGAGCTGTCAGCGAAGCTGACTGAGAGGTCGCAAGCATGCACCGCGATTGACGATTGACAGCTATATGTATGGTCGGCACCCACCTCTCAGTCACGGGCTTGCGCCCGCGCCAGCTCCCCTGAAAGGGGAGCGAAAGTACCACCGCCCTTCGCAAAAGACTGTGTTTAAACCGTTATTTGAAAAGCCAAGCTTTGATAATAACGGCGGAGGAGGAGCCCCGCTTCCCCCGTTCAATATATACACGGGGCAAAATATTTTATTGGGCCTAAGAAGCCCGGAAAGGAGACTAAAATGTCTCACATTATCACCCGCAGCAAGAGAGTTGCTGCAATCATCCTTGCCCTGGCGATGGTATTCGCCCTCAGTTCTAACGCATTTGCGTATGAGAACACCGTGACCGCTTATGTCAAGCTTCAGACCGCAACTGTTCCCGATGGCGCGTGGAGCTATAACATTGGCGATCTTACTGGCGTTACCGACATCACCAACGGCTTCGTCCAGGTAAGAGTCACCAAGGACGGCGACATCACCGTCAAGGACATCGTAAACCAGTTCCTTGAGGACTATTCTTATGGTGTTGTTGAGTGCGACGAGTGCGATGAGTACGGCTGCGACAGCGCTAATTGCGAGTACGGCGATTGCATCTGCACCTGGAAGAAGGTTCAGAATGTTGACCCCGACACCTTTGAGCCTATTGAGGGTTCATATGCTTCCGTTCTGAATTCTCTCGTTTATGATGATGTTGAGTTCACCAACAACGGAACTTCCTATTATACTGATGGTACTCACGGTCACTATGAAGGAACCTCCTGGGAGTATTTTGTCACCAATTGCAACAACAACCAGACTGAATATCCCCAGAGCGAGTATATGGATCAGTATAAAATCAATTACTCTGCATACATCACCCTCAGCTTCGACACCAGCTCCTTCGACTGGTAATATAGCTTAACTAATGAGAACCGCAAATAACAGCATGGGGAATACCAGTGCCCCGAATTATGTTTCTTCTGTTATGCGGGGAAGGGCCAGAAATTTTCTGGCCCTTCTGCTCGCAATATGCGTAGTTTTTACTCTCTTGCCGACTAATGCGGCGCTGGCTGCGACGGACGATACAAATGCAGATTTATTGACTAAAGTTTATGGTAACAGTATAAAATATGATACTGTCGATGAAAATGGCGTTGTAAAAGAAAAAAAGCTAATTGCAATAACTAAATATGATGACTTAATATACTCAATAGATACATTCGGAAGTACCGCTCATTTTATATTTAACCTACCAGAAGATGTCAGCATAACTAAGGTCTGGGATAGCGGAGAATATGAATATGATCTGACAAAAACAAAAGAAATACCCAAAAGAAATAGTCCAACAAAATATCTTAAAGCGTATGATGATGAACATAAAGCATTTCATCCCTTTGACGCACCACCAATTCAAAATTATTCTTATACCCCTGCACAATGCTTATATTTCCAGTTGAGCGATGGAAGAATTATAACTGTTATAATAGATAAGGACATAATAGAGCAAAAAGCTGCTTATATGGATGCTATATCGCTTTACGATGCCCGGACAAGAACTCTTTTGGATGACGAATACTATGTCGGAGGCTTTATAAAGGCTTCTGAGAATAATGAAAGAATACATACTGTCGTCAAGACGAGCCTTTCTTCGGAAGAACCTGTGTTATTGACGGCAAGAATCGATACGATAGATAATCTTTTCGTAAAATATGATTATCAGCCCGTGCAAAATAACTCCAGCAACAATCAACAGTGGGCTGAAGCATTTGAGGGTCATCTTAACGTTAATGGAAAGCGCGTGGGCGGCTATTTTAGCTCGTCATTAGACCAGACGACGGAATTCAGCGATGTATTCACATTGAAGCCGGGAATAAACGTCGTTGAAGTCTGCTGCAACAGAACCGGCTTTTATGTAGAAAAAAACGAAAACTGGTTTGTAAGCAGCTCAAAAAAAGATGACGGAAGGAAACGCTTTTCAAGTGTAGTTTACGTTATCGACTATGAGGGAGAAGCTGCGGATATATCCGATGAAGAAGTAACAATAGGAAGCGACGCGGGTCTTCAGGAAGGCTCAATAGGAGCTTATATCCCGGCAAATACCATTGAATCATATTATTATTTCGTCAAGCGTGATATAATTGCCACTGAAAATGGCTTTGCTTTCTCCGCGCCTGCGGATAGCAAATTAAAGCCTGAGGATCCTGCTTATTCATATAAAAAGGGCGCTGTTATCACGGTTGCGCCAAACGACTATAGGGCGAAAATCGAAATAGTTGATAATGAAGCAGGCAATCTTGTTGTAGGCCAAAAAATGGGCTTCTGCTATGGAATTAACCTTTGCAACCTGCCCGACGACAACACCTTTACCGTCCGCGTAACGAGCGCTGACGGCACGGTTACTAAGGATTATCCTTTCACGGTCGTTTTTGAAAACAGCGATGTGAGCCTCAGCGACCTTACCGTAAGCGGCGCGGAGCTTGACGAGCCCTACAGCGAGGATAACACATGTTATTATCTTATGTTCGGCGAGGACAGCGAGGAAGCGGAGCTTTCCTATACTCTCGCGGATAAAGCTTCGGCGGAGCTGAACGGAGAGCCCATAAGCGGGACTCCCGTTTTGTCCTCCGACAAGCTTTTGAATACCCTTACGGTTATAGCGCCCGATGGAATAACGAAAAAGACCTATTATTTCATCACCAAGCTGCCCGACGGCTCTGTGCCTTACTTTACAATAACGGAGGAAACCAGAGCTCAGGCAGCAAAGATGCTTGAAGGCTATTACGACTTGCAAAAGAACCTTAAAAGCTTTGGCGGAATCTGGCCTATCTTCATGGCGGCTGCGGCGGGCAGCGGTCTTGACGAAGACGGAAACGTTATCCCGATGGATTTCAACGGCAAATACGTCTTTGACCCCACCGAGGATTTGCAGTCGCTGGATATTCAGAGCACATTCCCTGCCCGCGATATAATGACGCTCGTAATGCTTGGGCGTAAC
The DNA here is from genome assembly GCA_016290695.1 of Oscillospiraceae bacterium. Taxonomy (GTDB): domain Bacteria; phylum Bacillota; class Clostridia; order Oscillospirales; family Oscillospiraceae; genus RGIG6375. The sequence goes on along the minus strand of JAEEUX010000178.1, from coordinate 2,281 downwards.
CCCTATAATTTCAACGGAATAAACTTCGTTGAAAAGCTTCAGGAGCATGGCGGCGAGCCCTGGGCAAACAATATCTGGTACGATATGGCGGCAAAGGCTGCCGGAATTGAGCCGCTTTTTGAGGATTCCTTGAAAAAGAATGCGGTCAGCAGAAGCTACGACCTCGATATGAGAGCTTGGACAATAGCCGTCCTCAATAACGCCTTCGGCCTGGAGCAGAAGGACATGGTTCCCTATATCGAGAGCCTCAGAAATGTTCAGATTAAGCCGGGTTATCCGAACGGCTGCAGAAACGTAGCCGATTATGCCGGCCTCTGGCGTATGGCGGCTTATTATTCAAGCTTTGATACCAACGCTTTCACCATCGGTACCGTCCTTTCCGCTATTGCCTCCGCCGGGGTTGACCCGAACGTCGTTTTCACGGTTGAAGACGAGGACGGAAGCGTAATCAAGCCGCTCGATAAGATTGAAAAATTCCTTTGGGATGAGGAAAAAGGCAGATTTATGGGCGAGGCTGAGAAGCCTGTTCGCGCCTACGTCAAGGATATGATTATCGGCCTCGGCGATATCCTTCAGGGCAGCAACGTTTGGGATCGCTACAGACTGTCCGAGGATAAGTATGATGCTCTTCTCAGCAAAGCGGGCGCTGAACTGAGCTCTCGCGTCGCCTCCGCGACGAATCTGTCCAAGATTCCCGAGTACGGCGAAGAAGATTACGGAAAGTATTATTTCTACCTTTATGACGCCGTAGCGGATGAAACAAATGACACCACGATGCGTCCTGACGTTATCTGGGGCACTCCGATTAATGTATTCAAGAAGATGCTTGGTACCCTGCCCAAAACAGATAGCGAAGATTATGAAGACAATATCGACGTAAAAGAAGTCGAGAAGCTTATTGCCTTCTATAAGGAGCTCTACGATTACGACGAAGGAAAAACCGTCTCTACGCTTGATGTAAAGTCCAAAGCTGCCTTTGACAAGGCGGTGGAAACGGCTATGAACAAGCGTGAAGAGGCGGAGAGACCGGAGGGCGAGAGTCGCGAGATTATGACCGGCAAATTCTATAGCCGCGTTATTAAACTGCCCGACCCGCGTCTGATCAAAGAAGAAAACCGCGAAGAGGTTGAAGCATTAGGCGCAATCTTCGATGCTTTTTCCGATTATCAGAAAACTATTCTTGAACAGTATGGCGTGGCTATAGAAGGAAAACTCAGCAAATGCCTGCTTGTGCTTATGCAGAATTCCGGCAGCAGCGGCGGCAGTTCTCGACCGAAGACGATAACCATCCGCTTTAAGCTGCTCGGCGCGCCCAATGACGGCGAGTTCGGCGAGGTAAATACCCTGATGGACAACAATCTCGACCCGTGGCTCCCGGACGAAGAAGGCAAGTATTACATCGAAACCTTTAACGCCGAAACCATCAGCGCCGAGGATGTTTTGCTGCTCATTCTGAATGATAACGGTATCGAATGGCGCGGTAACTCGGAGAACCAGTATGGCACGATTTACATTTCCGGCATCAAGAACCCGAAAACGAACGTGTGGATGGAAGAATTTACTACCACCGCCAATTCCGGCTGGATGTATACCGTTAACGGCAAGCACCCGAACGTCGGCCTCAGTAACTTCTATCTGAAAAACGGCGACGAGTTCATCATGCACTTCACCGACGATTACACCAAGGAAGAGGATGCCGCGGCCTACATGGGCGGCGGAAGCAGCGAGAATAAGGACGACAAGGACAAGAAGGACGAGGAGAAGTCCGAGACCGCGCCCGTCGCTGGAAAGGTCGTCGAGACCGTAAAGGTCGAGGCGAAGGCGGACGCTAAGGGCGTTGCTGCGGCGAAGGTTGAGGCGAAGGCCGTGACCGACGCTGTCAAGAACGCTGCGGAGAAGAAGGCCGAGTCCATTGTTATCGCGCCCGAGGTTACGGGCGACGCGAAGGAAGTCAAGGTAGAGCTGCCGAAGGCGTCGGTAAATGAGATTGTCAACAGCACCGACGCGGCGCTTGTGATTGCAACCGACAAGGGTTCCGTCGAGGTTCCGAACGAGGTTCTTGCTGAGATTGCGAAGCAGGCCGACGGCGCTAATGTTGAAATTAGTGTCGCGATGAAGAGCGTTGAGGATGCGGCGGTCAAGGAAGCTATCAGCGACAAGGTCGGCGACGACGCCAACACCGATAACGCTGCTGTTGCGGAGATTACCGTCACTTCCGGCGACAAGAAGATAACCACGTTCAGCGGCAAGATGATTAACGCGAGCGTTTCCGTTGACGGCA
>JAEEUX010000177.1 GCA_016290695.1 Oscillospiraceae bacterium | reverse complement strand
ACATTGTCAACACAACGTCTCAACACAACTTAACCCCGATAAAATCCGTGAAGCAGACCACAAGCAAACGTTTCACAGATAAATAAATAAACAAAGGAGAAAAACATGAAAAAGAGAATTTTAAGCATGCTTATTGTTCTTGTTTTGGTGCTGGGGCTTTTCCCGGTAAGCGCATCAGCCGCGCCCGGCGATCCCGGGACGCTGCAATTCAGCACCAACCTGAACACCGAACCGTACGGGATTGCCTATCAGGGCTCCGTTCAACTTTCTGCCGCTGTCGGTACATATACCCCGGCAGGCGGTTCGCCGACAGCGCTTCCTGAGGGAACTGTTGTCAGCTACGCTTGGTACAACAGCGCAGACAATGTAGCTGATTCAGGAGACACAAGGAATTATAACGGAAGCGGTACGAACTGTTATTTCAGTGACAGAAGCGCTGCCGCCGGCTCGGTAAGGTACTGCTACGTAGTTGCCACCGCTACCATCGATGGCGTGCAATACACAGGTACAAGTAATGTAGCCGCCATCAAGATAGGCGCTCAGAATGTAAATGTGCTGCTTACCGTGAGCGACAGAGGCACTTTAGCGCAGGATAAGGACGGCAAAGCTGTTTGCGCGGTTTCCGTATCTGCGGTAGACTATGACTATGATGGCAAAGTCACATACGATGAGGCGCTTATAGCTGCTCACACAAAGCTGAAAACGAGAGCCGATTATGCCACAAGTCAGAGCAATTGGGGCTTGTTTGTAACTAAACTGTGGGGCGTTGAAACATCCAACCTCTCGTTCTATAAAGACGGTGAAGCTATTGCTTTAGGCGTCGGAGACACAACAGTAACGCGAAACAATCATCTTTATGTTTCTATCAACGCAGACCAATACAGCGCTGATTATTTTACCCAGTTTGATAAGACAACCACATCTATAACCGAGGGCATGGACATCGAACTTACGCTTAAGGACGAGAAGTCCAATCCGGTTCCCGGCATGAGCATCGGAACATGGGAATCCGGCGTTTTTCATGCCATTGAGGGCAAGACTACCGACGCGGACGGCAAGGTAACGCTTGGCTTTGACACTGCCGGAACCTACGTTATAAGCGCGAGCGGAACAGTCCTTGCGACGGCAACAGACTGGAGTCTGGGCACTCCGACGGATATTCCTAATCACGAATGTCCGATTATGGCTCCCGGCTGTTCCGTAACCGTTCAAAAGGCTGGAGAACTCAAGTTTAATGGCAGATTTCCGGCAAAAGCCTTCGATGTTAAAGTCGGTGAGAAATTCAATTTCTCGAGTCTGATTTACGCCAGATATTATATCGACGACGTTTTAACCTCTAATTCAAACGTAAAATTATCCGCGGCTCAGTGGTATCGCGTTGGTCCTAAGTCGGGCGGCGTAGCCGAAAGAGTCGCGGACATTAACGCCATTATTACCTCCGAAGACGTTGGAACGTGGCAGTATTATATTTATGCAGAATGTGACGCATACGGTCAGCATTATACCGCCATGAGCAATATGGCAACCGTTATCATTAGCGAACCTACTGCCATCCCGGGTTCCGCCGAAAACGGATTTGTAAAGGATATAACATACAACTCCGGCGGAACAGCAAGCGGACTAATCCACGATTTTGAGTTTGAAGAAGGTAAAACGGATTATACCATCACTCACTTTGAAAAAGGTGCAAACGATTCTATCCTGATTAAATCGCCTCACGGTAAGAATCTTTGGTTCGGATATAGAATAAATGGTATTAAAGATACCGTGGGCTGGAATTCGGCAGATAAGGAGCTAAAGGCAACTAATTACCTGAACGGCTTTTCTATCAGCGTTCCGGACAGCTTTGAAGCCGGAAATGCCGATATACTTACAGTAATCGTCGGAACAAAATATGATAGCAACGAAGATGGATACATCAAAGCTGAAGACGATTTCTATGAATATGATGTTTATAATTTCACGGTAAATACCATCCCGTGCCTGTCGTCCCTAAACGTAAGCGACGGCGCCAATAACGCCGTAACTTTAGATAATACTATCAGCGCATACGGTACCTATTGGGCTTCTGATTTGTACGGCAGCGCCGCGACTGATACAATAAAGCTTACAGCCAATTTCAGCGGAGCAAAAGGCGTCAAGTTATATCTCGGAAATGAAGTTGAGCCTTATACCGAAAATCTCAACGCAAAGGAAATCAGCCTCGCGAGTTATAAGGACGCAAGCGGTATCGCAAACATTCCGCTCAAGCTCGTCAAGGAAAGAAATGACGGAAGCAAAGCGGAGCATACAGCAACGCTTCATATTACTCCCGTTGCGGATTTTGAAGGACCGGAGATTATTACTCAGCCGGTTTCGGAGCTGAACGTGGAAAAGAAAGCTCCTTTTACCCTTACCATAGCAGTACGTGAGCCTGAGCAAGGCGTCCTCAGTTATCAATGGTATGGCGGAAACTCCGAGTGGAATCTAAGCATTATCAAGGGCGCGACTTCCGCAAGCTACGAATCCCAGGGAGGCGAACTTGCAGGAGAATACTATTATTCATGCAAAGTAACACTGACCAAAAACGGAGCTTCTGCTACCTCGACAAGCGACGTTTCCAAAGTTACAACTAATCTAACCTATGTAAACGACGCTGTTTTTACCATCCAGCCTGGTATTCTGAATAACAAAGACGGCGCAGGCAGCTATTGCACGGAATATTCCTCGGGCAGAACCTTCGATCCTATGTGGCTTGCCGTTGATGGTAAACAGGTCAGAATCAACGGTACATATGTCGCTGTAACAGAAACCGGCTGCGATCCTTACACCGTTGAGTGCTATTATAATTCCGAAGCTTCCACCGAAGGCGGAACTCTTATTCCGGGAACTTACACCCCCGCAGCAAGCGGCGGTGGATTCGGCAATTATTTCTCCTTTATTCCTGATTATGGTCTTCCCGAGGGCACGTACTACGTTTATTTCGCAGTAACCTCAGTTGCTTCGGACGATGCGGAGAAGAAGTCCGTTTCCTACAGCGATTTTGTAAAGCTCACTTACGGCCCCGCAACGCTCCCTCTTGAGGGTTCCGGAAGCGAGGAAGACCCCTTCCTGCTGAAGAGTGGGGATGATTTTGTCATCCTTCAGCAGCACGTCGAACAGGGCGATACGCTCAGCGGCCTTTATTTCCAGATGGTAAACGATATTACCCTGCCTGCCGACTGGGAATCTATCGGCTCAAACGGCCCGCAGGGCAAATTCTTCGGCGGAATAATAGACGGCGCGGAGCATACGCTCACTTATCCAAAAGGCTCCAAGGGGCTTATCCATCACGCAAAGAACGCGATACTCAAGAACATAAAGATTTACGGCGAAGAAATATCCGAGCCTGCCTTGATTGCAAGCTCATGGACTAATCAGACGGTGGGCGCATGGATAGCAAGAATAGACAACATAACGCTTCTTTCCGGCACCTCTACCCTGATGAGCGGCCTTGTAAATGGCTCAGCATCCACCTATAACCCGATTTACATCAATAACTGCCGCGCCGAGGAAGGCGTAGTAATCGGCTACGACAAGCAGCAGAGCGGTATCGGAACCTTTGCCGGCAGCTTTTTGGGAAGAATAACAAACTGCCACAGCGCTGCGACAATCTATGGTGTAAACCGCGTCGGCGGCATATTCGGAAGCAGCAGCAACTCTATGGGCGCAGGCAATCTCACAAATCTCTGGTTTACCGGCACTATCGTTGCTACGGGTAAATCCGTCGGTGGTCTCGTAGGCGCGGGCTATAACTCAAACAGCGCTCCCAACGCTCTCGCCGTGAGCATTCAGAACTGTTATGTCAGCGCTTCCATAACCGGCAGACAGTACGTCGGCGGCCTTTTAGGCGCCGATGAAGGCATCCAACAGGCATGGGATAACGGCATAGGCTATATCCGCAACAATGTATTCTACGGCACTCTTACCGGTGAAACCTGCGTCGGCGGATTAGTAGGTTATTACGCCGCGCTGAATAAGTATAACGTAATCGAAAACAACTATTTCTACGATACAAACGGCCATACGGACGCAATAGGCGGCGTTGAGCATATCGATACGAGTGCTCGCCCGTTCGGCATGAATGACGACGGTATTTTCTATTACGATACCTCCAAGGACAGCATTGCCGACATCAAGGAGTTCGTTGACGCGGAGGACAAGGGTACCTCTGACTGGCAGTATACCAGCGTTGTAAAAACCGACCACAACCGCACAGACGATCCCATGGGCGCGGATAAGGAAAAACTCGGCAAGGCTGTTACTGCCGAGGAGATGCGCGACGGAACGGTTCTCGCGCTGCTTAATAATTCCGAAACCAGCAAAAAGAACTGGATTCAGGGAGAAAAGCATCCCGTAATCGACGAAAGAGCCTATATAACGAGCCTTGAACTCAGCGGCAATTACAAGACGGAATACTATATCGGCGATACCTTTGATACTACCGGAATGGTATTCAAGGCCGTCTGGAGCGATGACAGCGTTACCGATGTTGATATAGCGGACGTTACTATTACCGGCTTTAATTCGGGGAGCCGCGCTTCTCTCGTAATCACCGCGTCCTACAGCGGAGTTGAGACGCAGTTCGTTGTAAACGTTGTTAAAAGACCGTCGTCCGGCGGAGATGTAAATACGATTACGGTTTATTTCACTTTGCTTGGCGACACTATCCATTATGATGAGGATGGCAAAGTAAACCTCACCGGCGAAACGCATACTCTTAAGAGCGGCAACCTCGAAACATGGATAGCCAGAAAGGCATATGTGGTTGATATTAACGCCACCGCTTGGGACCTTATTCAGACGGCGCTTGCCGATAATAACATGAGCTGCGAATATACATATTCGCTCAACACGGTTTATGTAGAGAGCATTACTCGCGGCAATTTGACAATAGGCGAATTTGATAACGGCAATCTCTCCGGCTGGATGTATACGCTCAATGGCAAGCACCCGGTTCTCGGCGTGGCACAGCAGTATTTAGAGAACGGCGACGAGATAGTTTTACATTATACTGATGATTACACCGTTGAGGAAGGCTCTGAGAAGTATAACGGCGGCGGTTCGGGCGGCGGAAGCAGTAGCAGCGAGAAGAAGGACGACAAGACCGAGGATAAAGACAAGCCCGCCGAAACCGCACCCGCAGCGGAAAAAACCGTTGAGACTATAAAGGTAGAAACAAAGGTTGACGCAAGCGGTGCTGCAAAGGCAACGCTTGATACAAAGACCGTTGCCGACGCTGTGAAGAACGCGGCGGAGAAGAAGGCAGACACCATCGTCATCGCGCCCGAGGTCTCCGGCGACGCGAAGGAAGTCAAAGTCGAGCTGCCGAAGGCGTCGGTAAATGAGATTGTCAACAGCACCGACGCGGCGCTTGTGATTGCAACCGACAAGGGTTCCGTCGAGGTTCCGAACGAGGTTCTTGCTGAG
>JAEEUX010000176.1 GCA_016290695.1 Oscillospiraceae bacterium | reverse complement strand
CCCTGGCCTACTGCTTAGAAGGCAGTTGCTCTATCCGGCTGAGCTACTGGCGCATATACAAGACGGTGGAGCGGGCGATGGGAATCGAACCCACGTATCCAGCTTGGAAGGCTGGTGTTCTACCATTGAACTACGCCCGCATTTCTCCTTAGTCACTAAAAGATATTAACATAAGCTCTTGCATATTGTCAATATGGTTTTTAAGATTTTTTCGATTTTTTAGCGCGCAGAGCCGCATGAAATATTGACAGAGGTTTTTATTTACTATATTATATACGGGCGCTCAGGCGCTTTATTACGGCCAAAGCCGCGCTAAGCGGCAGACAAACAACAGGAGGAAGACATGAACATTCCGGCATCCGAAGCGCTTTCACGCCTGAAAGCGGGAAACCTTGAATATATTCACGAGCATTACAGCAAGGAAGTACATTTAAAAGACATCGCAGAGCTTGACGACAAGGGTCAGCACCCGTTCGCCACGGTTATAACCTGCTCGGATTCCCGCGTTCCGCCCGAGCTCATTTTTAACTGCGGGCTGGGAGAAATATTCACCATCAGGACGGCGGGCAACGTCGTCTCGGATTTTGACATAGGCAGCGTCGAGTACGCGGCGGAGCATCTGGAGACGAAGCTCATCGTCGTAATGGGCCATCTCCATTGCGGCGCCGTCGGAAGCGCCCTCAGCGAGCATTCCGGCGTCGGCGGACATCTCGGCAACATCATGCATGAGATCGAGCCCGCCGTCGATATGGCAAGACACGAGGGACACAGCGACGCCGAGGTCGCCGCGCTCGCGGAGAACCACAACATCGAGCATACGGTTAACGTCCTCAAGACAAACGACGTTATAAAAGAACTCAAGGACGTCGTGATACTCGGCGCTAAGTACAATACGCACACCGGCAAGGTAGATTTTTTTGAATAATCTACGAGCATACTTTAATGAGACGCCCCGTTCAATCGGCCTATAGCCGCTGAACGGGGCGTTTTTGCGTCTGTTGTTTTCAGTTTAGTGCTGCCTTACCGCGGACATTCCCGAAAGACTTTGCAGCTCGCGCGTCATGTTCTCCGCCGCGCTGCGTACATGGTCTATCGCGCGAAGCACCTTCGGCGAACGGGCGTCCTTGAATAGTCCCACTATGCCGATAGCGTAGCGCGCCGCGCCGTCCACGTCGAACACCGGCGCGGAAACCGAAATGAGGCCCATGCGGTACTCCCCGTCCTCCACGCAGTAGCCCTTCTGCCTGATTTCGCGGCAGTCTTTTCTGAGGCGCTCGGCGTTGTCGATCGTGTCGGGCGTAAATTTCGTGAATTCAAGGCGGCGGATTATTCCGTCCCGCTCGTTATCCTGGCGGAAGGCGAGCAGAACCTTCCCGTGCGAGCTGCAATATACGGGCGTCCTCGTCCCTACCGGGGAAGATATGTGATAATTGCCCGCAATGAGCGCCGTATCGAGCAGGATGGTGTCAAGCCCGTCCATCGTCGCCAAAAATGAGTTTTCCTCCGTTTCCATTGCAAGATGCTGCAAATGCTCCTGAGAGCGCAGAGCGATGCTCCACGCGCCGCTCGCCGCGCAGCCAAGCTCGAACATGCGGATGCCGAGGCCGTAGCGCCCGTCCGACTGCCTCTGCTCAGCCAGCGAAACGGCAACGAGCGTCGAAACGATGCCGTGCGTGGTGCTTTTCGCCCAGCCGAGGCGCTCGGAAAGCTCTCCCAGGGACAGGGGCGTTCCGCTGCGCGCGAGAACGTCCAGCAGCTCCGCCGCGCGAAGTATGGACTTTACAAAACTGCCGTCGCCGGGTACTTCCATCCGCTTCCTCCTGAAAGAATTATAATTTATACATTATAAATAGACTGATATTTACCAACGCGAAAAAAATCGGCATAACTGCGCTTAAATTCCCAGATAGCGAATAATCATTCTTCATAGCCGAACGCAGGTGTGGACGGTTCGGGCTTTGAAGTATAAAATTATAATGTTATCTATGAATGGATTTTATGCGTTTTTTCCCTGCGTTTTCATAGGAATTCGCCGCGAAAAACGCGTCGGGATCTCATAGAAACGATTATAAAACAAGCATTATTCTTTGTCAAGGATTAAGCCTCAGAGCCGTATGACGGGGGGTCGATTTATGGCGGAAGAAAAAAAACGGCAGCGCCAGCGGCAGCATGACAAAAAGAAGGATGTTGAATTGGGCCCGCTCGGCAAGAAGAAGGGCAAGATAATCAAATCCGTCAACGCGGGCAACATGGTCGCCGTGCTCTCCGGCATGGAGATAATGTACGTTATCAAGCTCAACGGAGCCTACCAATGCTTCATTCACCCCTTTGATTCCGAGGAAGGCCGCCACAAGGCATGGGATATAAACGAAAGAAACACCGCCATGCTGGACAACCTTTATTCCGCAGCGGATTCGCTCTTTGAGATACGCTTCTCAAAGGAGATGAATCTCATGGGCGTCATGGTGGCAGCGGAACGCGGCATAATCGCGTTCCTTGATATGACCGGCAATCTGCCTGCACAGGACATGGATTTCATGGACTGGCAGGGTCAGGAGAATTCTAAACAGGAGGACAGTAAAAAAGATGAAGACGTATCGATTTGATTGTCGCAGTACGCCTGACGGCTTCACTCAGTGGGCCTGCGTATACGACGAGAAAGGGACCGAGCTTCGCAGGATCGACAGGGACGTTCAGCAGGAAACGGTGATGCAGTTCCGCACCCGCGTCAGCGCCATGCTGGAGGCCGAGGGCTGCGTTCCCGACGAGCATCAGTATTCCCTTTGATCTGTAAAAAGGAGGAGAGAACCGCATGATTCAAATCTCAGTATTGATTCAGCACCACGCCGGGCCGACCGGCGACGTTCTGCTCTGCCGCGGAGCGGACGGCGTCTGGCAGTTTCCTACCGGAAAGGCCCGCGTAAACGAAACGGACGAGGAAGCAGCCGAAAGAATAGCCTGGGAGACCCTCGGCATGAAGATCCGCGTCGGCAAGCTTACCCTTACCGGGCACAAGGCTCCCAAGGATGGCCGCGTCGAGCATATCGCCTGCGGCAACATCACGCACAACACCCATACCAAGTGTGACTACCACAATTACTACGAGGCGGTAAACGTCTGGCAGACCGAGCCTAAGCCCGGCACTTATCAGGAATTCCGCTGGGTTCATCCGTCCGAACTCGGCCAGCAGGAATACAAAGGGGACGACGTGGCCTTCATCCACAAGTATGACCCGTGGATAAACGGACGCACCATCCCCGACGTCCGCATGCCGTAAGGGAGGAATTCAAATGAAAAAGTATCTGTTTGAGGCTGATAAGAAGCAGTGGGAAAAGCCGACGGAGCCGAAATACGTTTTCTGCCCGCCCGCCAAGCTTTCCGTTTATGCCGAGACCGAGGCCGAGGCCTTCACTCTCGCTGAAAAGGAATTCAAATGCAAATACGCCGGAACGGGCTTCCTGCTCGGCTCTGTCCGTCTCGCCGGTTCCTGCGATCTGGCGGTAGACTGGAATTATGGCTACGGCGACGCCCGCGGAACGGGTTCGCCTGAGGAAAAGTCGGCTCTTCGAGAAGCCTGCACAAAGTAAGGAGATATATATGGAACTTGAGAAAAAATATCTTTTGAGACTTCCCGATAAAAACCTGACTATGACGAAGGACGAATTAGTCGCCCACATCAAGGGAATACTCAAAGACCATCCCAGCGAGCACATGAACGCTTACCGCGTTTGGTACGAGGGATTTGAAGGCTGCGGAATGCCCGGAACGGACGTTTACGACGTAATCGTCGAGACCATGCGCTCCATGACGGGCGACTGGAAGGACATCGGCCCCATGCGTTGGGAAAAGTACGGCGTTGTCAACCCCAGCTTCCTGAACCTGCATTATGCCGAGTCCGCCAAGTATGACGATAAGGGCAACTTTATGCTTCAGCATCGTTTCCATCTCGGCAAGCATTATCAGGGTCCCGACGGCAAGGTTTGGTGGATCCCCGTTATGGAAGATTTCAACATGCGCGCCTTTGAGCGTAAGGACGGCAAGTATGTCGGCACGATGGTTGAGATCGATCCCTACGGCGAATACGCCAAGCAAATGGTCGAAGTGAAGTAAAGTAGGAGGAACGAACATGGCAGAAAAAATCACACCCTCGTCCGCCAACCATCCCAAGGAAAAAATATCCCATGGCGTCTGCGTAGCGGGCCCCATGACGGTTCACACTGTTGACGGCGTTATCCGTCGTGTACGCCCCGTCGTACTCACGGACGACGATACCCCCGGTTGGGTCATAAAAGCAAGAGGCAAGGAATATACGCCTCAGAGAAAGTTCACAATGAGCCTTTTGGGCTACTGCGAGAAGGACAGAACCTACGCTTATGACCGTCTCAAGTACCCCATGATAAGAGAAGACTTTGTCGAGACTCCCGACGGCAAGAACCGCAACACGGAGAACCGCGGCAAGTCCGGCTACCGCAGAGCAAGCTGGGATGAGGCTCTCAGCCTCGTCGCCCGCGAGATCAAGCGCCTTCAGAAGACCTACGGCAAGGAGACCATCACCGCCTGCACCTCCTCCCACCACAGCTGGGGTCTCGTAGGCTACAAGATTTCCCTCTTCAACCGTTTCTTCTCCATGATGGGCTATACCCGCATCGCCGATAACCCGGACTCCTGGGAAGGCTTCCATTGGGGCACTCCCCACACCTACGGCTATTATTGGCGTCTCGGCGGCCCCGAACCCTATGATATGCTCGAAATGGCCATGCAGAACGCAGAAACCATCATCTGCTGGTCTTCCGACCCCGACACCAGCCGCGGCGGTTACTCCGCTCAGGAATCCGCTCTCTGGCGCTGGTGGATGAAGGAAATGGGCATCCAGTTCATCTATGTCGATCCCTTCAACAACTACACCTCCGTTAAACACGCCGACAAGTGGATAGGCCCCCGCATGGGTACCGACGCCGCCATCTTGGAGGCTATAGCCTACGTATGGCTCACCGAGGGCACATACGATAAGGAATATATCAAGCAGCACGGCCACCGCTTCCAGGAATTCGCCGACCATATCCTCGGCCGCGGCGCTGACGGAACTCCCAAGACTCCCAAGTGGGCCGAGGAGCTTTCCAAGGTTCCCGCCATGGATATCAAGGCCATCGCCCGCCGCTGGGCTCAGACGCCTACCACCGTCGGCTCCGGCATGCGCGGCGGCTTCGGCGGCGCCTGCCGTCACTCCAACGGAACCGAGTATGCGAGACTTCTCGTTCTCCTTTCCGCAATGCAGGGCATGGGCAAGCCCGGCCGCGCCTTCTGGGGCCCCGGCTGCGGCGCGTCGATGAACTATAACTTCTGGTTCGGCGGCTATTCCGATCCCCTCGCATCCATCGCCAAGGCCCCCATTGCCGACGATGTTCCCGCCAACTCCGTTGAGCAGGTTCTCTACCGTCCCAACCTCCCCGACGCCATCCTT
>JAEEUX010000175.1 GCA_016290695.1 Oscillospiraceae bacterium | reverse complement strand
CTTGCTTTGAGGAACGCTGAGGACAGCGTTCCCTACCGGACATGGTTCAACCAAATGGGATTGTGCTTATGGTGGGGGCCATGCCGGGGGCAAGCCCCACGGCCCACAGCGCCGAGGACGGCGCCCCCTACCGGACCGCGATTCAACCATGTTGCCTCGCAGTTAATCTCCGCGCGAAAAAAAACACGGACGGGGGAAGCCCGTCCGTGCTTTATATAACAATTCTTCTGCCCGAGAAAAATCACTCGGCCTTGTCTTCGAGCCTTGCGCCCTTCTTGTGCCGAGAAGAAATCTTCACGACGATGCCCGTCAGCGCGAACATCGCGATTACGTTCGGCAGGACCATGAGGTCGTTTCCGAGGCTCTGGAGGTTCCACGCGAGGTCGTCATAGGCGATGGTGCCGATGAAGACGAAGACGAGGACGAGGATATAATAAATCGTCGTGCAGAGCTTGGGATTCTTCTTGCCGAAGAGGTAAACGATGTTGATTTTACCGAAGAGGCTCCAGCTCAGAACCGTGGAGAAGGCGAAGAAGAAGAGGCAGATGGCGACGAATTTCGCGCCGACGCTCGCGCCGAAGATGGTTCCGAAGGCCGTCTGCGCGAGGTTGCCCTTGGTGATGGTCTCCGCGACGGCGTCGGTGTAGCCGGCTGCGAGAGGGCCGTCCTTCGTGTAGAGCGTGGAGATGATGACGAGCGCGTTGAGCGTGAGGACGACGAAGGTATCGATGAAAACGCCTATCATGGCGACGACGCCCTGGTCGTGCGGGTCCTTAACGTTCGCCTGCGCGTGGGCGTGCGGGGTGGAACCCATACCGGCTTCGTTAGAGAAGAGGCCGCGCTTCGCGCCCTGCGTCATAGCCGCCTTTATCGCCGCGCCGAACGCGCCGCCGAGGATAGCCTGCGGCTGGAAGGCGTATTTGAAGATCATGCCGATGGTTGCGGGGAGATACTGGATGCGCGCGATGAGGATGATGAGACCGCCGAGCAGGAACACGCCCGCCATGATGGGGACGATCTTTTCAACGGCGGAGGCAAGGCGCTTCATGCCGCCGAGGAAGATGAAGCCGCAGATAGCCACGAGGACGAGGCCGGTTATCCAGCTCGGGACGTTGAAGGCCGTGGTGAACACGCTGCCGATGGAGTTAGACTGAACCATGCAGCCGAGGAAGCCGAGGGAAAGCGTTATCGCGACGGCGAAGAAGCCCGCGAGGAACTTGCCGAAGCCGCCGGTGAAGGCCTTGCGGATATAGTATACGGGGCCGCCCTTGATGCTGCCGTCCGCCGCAACCTCGCGCGTGGAGATGGCCAGCGTCGCCTCGGCGTAGATAGTCGCCATGCCGAAGAAGGCGATGACCCACATCCAGAAGATGGCGCCGGGGCCGCCGGTGAGGATAGCGCCGGACGCGCCGATGATGTTGCCGGTGCCGACCTGCGCGGCGATAGCCGTAGCCAGCGCCTGGAAGGAGCTCATGCCGCTGTCGGACTTCTTCCCGCGGAGGGAGAGGTTGCCGAAGACCTTGCGCATACCCTCGCCGAAGCAGCGCACCTGAACGAAGCGCGTCCTGATGGAGTACAAAAGGCCGACGGCGATGAGCATAACGATAAGCACAATGCCGGAAATGTTATCGTCAATCGTCGTGACGATGGGGTTGATGGCGTCCTCAAACGCCTGGAACCAAGTGAACATTTACATTCCTCCTGAAAATTTGCGTATATTCAGCGCCATAAGGCGCGGAGTAATGGATTAGGGGTAAAAACTATCCTCCGCCCATTTCGCGGGATTATCCTCTATATATTGCCAAATTTCACGGTAATCGCGCTCGTTTCTGACGATGTGTTCATAATACGAACGCTGCCATATTTCGCCGCCCGCGTCTTTGTTGATAAATCTTTTTAATGCGCTTATGGCGCGGGGAATAATATAATTTGCGGGGCTTGTCGGACGAGCAGAAGCGTTTTCTTTCGTAATCACCAACAGCAAATGAACGTGGTTTGGCATAATGACATATTTTTCAACTTGAACACCCGGAACCTTGCTCATTGAAAGAATGTATTTTTCCACGATTTTTCCCGTAGCGGTAAGCTTAAGCTGAGGCGAGTCAAAAACGCTGACCGCAGCGGAAACGCTTGATAAAACGCAGCGCTTATTCCGAGTGCAAAACGTAATAAAGTATGCGGCGGGCGTTGAATAATCAAAGCTTGGAAGGCGGATTTGTTTGCGCTTTGGCTGATCCATGCAGGCCTCCGATTATATCGCCGCATTTATATGGATGCGGCGGAAAAAAAGTTTGTTTGTAGGGGACGGCCACCGGACGTCCCGCATGCAGGCATTTGGATTGACGCAGGGCAGTGATGTGGTTGCGGTGCAGCAGTGTGGGCCTGGGGCTTGCCCCAGGCGTGTTGGGGTTTTGTATAGTGTTATATGGTTTATTTGCAGACCGCGCCGATGGCGCGGCGGGCGGTCGAGGGCGCCCGCCCCTACGGTACAGGATTTTTACATTCATCAACCATATTGCATTATGCAAATGGCAGGCGCCATGCCATATAAGCATTACCGAGCATTTTAGATTGTCATGGCGGAAATTTACCAAGCAGACGCCGGGCGGAAACGCCCGCCGCCGGAGCAAAACAAAAAAACGGAGCTGTCACAAAATGACAACTCCGGAAAATAAACGCGCCATAATGCCCTGACGGCGGCGTATTTGCTCTGTCCTTTGGCCTGAGAGATTCGGCGGGATTCCGCCTTGCACCTTCGGCACCCGCGCTGCGCGGGATTCTCCAGAGTCCCCTCTGCGCGCAGTTTCCCACATACGCGAAATCCTGACGCTTCAACGGGGCGATATTGACATTAACCACGAGACCCGCTTCGCCGGGCTCGAACAATACGCAAGTAGATTATCACAGCCGCGCCGATTTTTCAAGCCTCAATTCGGCAAAAACCGCATAAATTTTAATCTGCGCTTTGGCGTTTTTTCATATTGTTGACATATTTGCCTCATTAGTATATAATGTAGCCTGATTTATAAGGCGTTCGGCGCCTTTTTTATATTTTGAAAGAGTGATTTGTTTTGATAGAACTTCGCAGCCTCGGAAAAGAATACGGCGAGGGCGACGGGAAGGTCGTCGCGCTGAGAGACATCAGCCTCACGGTTGCCGACGGCGAGATTTTCGGCATAATCGGCCTCTCCGGCGCGGGGAAAAGCACGCTCGTGCGCTGCATTAACCTGCTCGAGCGCCCCACCTCGGGCGAGGTCGTGATAGACGGGCGCAGCATGACGGAGCTCAGCCGCGCCGAGCTTTTGCAGATGCGCCATTCGATAGGCATGATTTTCCAGGGCTTCAACCTCCTCGAGCAGCGCACCGTGCTGCGAAACGTCTGCTTCCCGCTCGAAATCGTGGGCGTGAAGCGCGCCGACGCGGAGAAGCGCGCGCGCGAGCTTTTAAAGGTCGTCGGCCTTGAAGAACGCGCGGGGGCCTACCCCTCGCAGCTTTCCGGCGGGCAGAAGCAGCGCGTCGCCATAGCCCGCGCCCTCGCGACGAAGCCGAAGTACCTGCTCTGCGACGAAGCCACGAGCGCGCTTGACCCGAACACCACGCAGGCCATCCTCGACCTGCTCAAAACCATAAACCGCACGATGGGCGTCACCATCGTCGTTATAACGCACGAAATGCGCGTAATCGACCAGATCTGCGACCGCGTCGCCGTGATCGACCACAGCCGGATAGCGGAAATGGGCGAGGTGCGCGAGGTTTTCACGAACCCGCGCTCGCAGATAGCGCGCGAGCTCATCCTCCCCGGCTCGAAGAAGATAAACGGCGAGCTGGGCGGCCGCCTCGTCCGCATAGTTTTCGACGGGGAGCGCTCCTCCAAGCCCGTGATTTCCAGCATCGTCATGGAGTGTCAGGTTCCGGTTAACATAATGTTTGCCGACACGCGCGACCTTGACGGCACGGCCTACGGACACATGATTATCCAGCTCCCGGACAATGAGCGCGAGTCCGAGCGCGTGCTTAGCTGGCTGCGCGAGAACGAAATCACCTATAAGGAGGAGGGCTGAGCATGTTTTCCGAGATGTTTTATAAGATTTGGGACGCCGGGATCCTCCAGCTCGGCGTCTGGGAGACCGTTTACATGACGGTCCTTTCCTCCATCGTGGCGTATATAATCGGCCTGCCGCTCGGCGTTGTGCTGAGCGTTACGGCCCCGGGCGGCATCCGCCCCGTCGGCTGGCTCAACCGCGTGCTGGGCTTTATCGTGAACTTTTTCCGCAGTATCCCCTTCATCGTCCTCATGGTCGCCATGCTCCCGGTGGCGAAGTTCGTCGTCGGCACGAGCCTCGGCAACAAGGCCGTTATCGTCATGCTCATCATAGCCGCCGCGCCCTACGTCGCGCGCATGGTGGAGGGCTCCATCAAGGAGGTGGACGCCGGAGTCATCGAGGCGGCGAACGCCATGGGCTGCACGAATTTCCAGATAGTCCGCAAGGTGCTCATCCCGGAGGCTAAGCCCGCGCTCATTAACGGCGCGATAATCTCTATGGTGACCATCCTCGGCTATTCCGCCATGGCGGCAACCATCGGCGGCACGGGTCTCGGCCAGATAGCGATAATCTACGGGCACCAGCGCTCCAACGCCGACATAACGTGGATATGCGTCCTGCTGCTCGTTATCATCGTCCAGATTATCCAGGAGGTAGGCATGGTAATCGTGAGGAGAACGGATAAAAGGACGAAGTAAAAAATATATTGACGAACGGCAAAAAGAGCTCTATTATAAAAGCAATCATTCCGGTAGGAAATTGGATTAAATATAATTTGTTAAAAGGAGAACAAAAAATGAAAAAGTCAATCGCACTCGTTCTCGCCATTGCGCTCGCCCTCGCGCTCGCGTTCGGCGGCTGCGGCGAGAAGAAGGAAGACAAAACCATCAAGGTCGGCGCGAGCTCCACACCCCACGCCGAGATTCTCAACCAGGTCAAGGACGCTCTCGCGGCGGACGGCTACACCCTCGAGGTCGTGGTTTACGACGATTACGTCCTGCCCAACAAGGCGCTCAGCGACAAGGACCTTGACGCCAACTATTTCCAGCACAGCCCCTATCTGAACAGCTATAACGCCTCCAACGGTACCGACCTAGTCGCCGCCGCGCTCATCCACTACGAGCCCTTCGGCATCTACGCAAAGGGCGAGGCCGACCTCGCTTCCCTCCCCGAGGGAACGACCATCCTTATTCCTGCGGATGACTCGAACGAGACCCGCGCCCTGCTCCTCCTGCGTCAGGAGGGCCTTATCACCCTGCCGGACGACGCGAGCGCCGCCAATGGCGTTACCACGCTTGACATAATTGATAACGGCGGCTACAATATTCAGGCCGTTCAGGCGGACACCGTTCCCTCCCAGCTTGCTAACAGCGACGAGGGCACCATCGCCGTTATAAACGGCAACTACGCGCTTCAGGCCGGACTCAAGATTGCCGACGCCCTCGCCATC
>JAEEUX010000174.1 GCA_016290695.1 Oscillospiraceae bacterium | reverse complement strand
CTTTGACACCGTCCTCCTGCATTTCGGCCACGGCTGGCCCCCCGCGCAGTTCCTTCCTCCCATCGTGAACACGCGGACGGACGAATTCGGAGGGAGCCTCGAAAACCGCATGCGCTTCCCGCTCATGATACTCAAGACCGTGCGCGACAGGCTCGGCCCCGACAAAATCGTAATGGCGAGGATAAGCGGCTCGGAGCGCTGCGAGGGCGGCTTCACGGTGGAGGACATGATTTGCTTCCTCGAAAAGGCGCAGGAGTACATTGACCTCGTTGAGGTCAGCGTCGAGGGCCTGCAAAACAACATGACGGCGACCTTCCGCCCCCTCGGCATAAACACCGACCTTTCGGAAGCTATAAAGAAATCGGGCCGCGTGAACATCCCCGTCTACACCGTCGGCGCGGTGCTTTACCCGGAGCAGGCGGAGGAGATAATCGCCTCCGGCAAGGCGGACGGCGTTTCCATGTCCCGCGCGCTCATAGCCGACCCCTACTTCCCGGAGAAGGCTCTTTCCGGCCATGAGGACGACGTTACGCCCTGCATCCGCTGCCTCGGCTGCTGCGACAGCGACAATCTCACGCGCCACTTTATTTGCAGCGTCAACCCGCTCATCGGGCGCGAGGCGCGCCTCGGCTTCGGCGAGGACATAGGCAAGGCGAAGAATCCTAAGCGCGTCCTCGCCATCGGCGGAGGCCCCGCCGGTATGACCGCCGCCATCACGGCCTATCGCCGCGGGCATGAGGTTATTCTTTGGGAACGCGCCGACAAGCTCGGCGGACTTCTCAATTTCACAGATACGGACAGCCTCAAGCATGACCTGCACCGCTATAAGAGCTTCCTCGTCGCGCAGACGGAGAAATCCGGCATAAAGGTCGAGCTCGGCAAAACGGCGACAGCCGAGGCCGTCGCCGCGCTCGCGCCGGACGATATAATCCTCGCCACGGGCAGCAGCCCCGTTGAGCCGAAGTTCATCCCCGGCTGGGAAAATGCCCGCCACGCGCTCGCGGTATATAACGACCCCGACTCCGTGGGCGATAACGTGGTCATCATCGGCGGCGGCCTCGTCGGCGTTGAAACGGGGCTCCACCTCAGAAAGCTCGGCAAAAACGTGACCGTCCTCGAAATGGCGGACGAGTACGCGCGCGACGGCGGCTTCGGATATAAATTCGGCCTTATCTACACCGTCGATGAGATGAAGCTGAACGTGATAACCGGCGCGCGCTGCAAGGAAATCGCCCGCGGCGCCGTAAGCTACGAAAAGGACGGCAAAACCGAGACCATTCCCTGCGACAGCGTCTATTACGCCGTCGGCATGAAGAGCGAGGACAGCCTTTACATGGAGCTCGCGCCGCTCGGCATCCGCATGAGCATGGCAGGGGACTGCAAGAAAACGGGCAAGGTCTCCGGCGCGGTCCACAGCGGCTTCTTTGCCGCGCTCGACATAGGAAAGTTCTGATATGTGCGGAGAAAAAACGCCTTATACGCGCGTCGAGCACCCCTTTCCGCCGGTATACGACGCTTTCTCGCGCATACTTATATTGGGGAGCCTCCCGTCGGTGAAATCGCGCGAGGAGGGCTTCTTCTACGGCCATCCGAAAAACCGCTTCTGGCCGCTCATGGCAGGGCTCCTCGGCGAGCCGACGCCGACGACCATCGAAGAAAAACAAAAAATGCTGCTTATACACCGCGTCGCCCTCTGGGACGCGGTGTATAGCTGTGAAATAAGGTCTTCGAGCGACGCGAGCATACGAAACGCCGTTCCCACGCCGCTTGCCCCGATAGTCGCGGCCTCCGAAATACGCCACGTTTTCTGCAACGGGAAGGCTGCCGGCGCGTTTTACGCCCGCTTCCACGAAAAAGCTCTCGGCATAAGCGCCGTCGTCCTGCCGTCAACGAGCCCGGCAAACGCGGCGTGGACGATGGAAAAGCTCGCTGAAGCCTGGCAGGTGATTTGCCCGTATCTTGAAAAATAAATTTTTACACAAAAAAGTGAAATTTAACATATATATTAATCAACAAAACAATGGCAACTTGTATTTTATCAAAAGCAACCCCCGGTTGCTTGACATATCTTGCCCGCTAATGCATAATATGCGGCGACGGGCGATGAAGGCGCAGAGCAGTAAAACAGAGACGCGCAGAATTAATCCAATTTTAATCTTTTAAATATGCGCCTTTAATTTCCTGTCTTTAAAGTTAAGGCAAACGGCGGCGCTTGATAATCAAGCGCGAATTATAAAATGTGAAGAGGGTTGTTATGGAAAACAATGTCATAATAAAAATATCCCATTTGTTCAAAAGCTTTGGCGAGGTAAAAGCAGTCAACGACCTGAGCTTCCAGGTCCGCAAGGGCGAGCTTTTCGCCTTCCTCGGAGTAAACGGCGCCGGAAAGAGCACGACTATATCCATGATTTGCGGCCAACTCAGGCAGGACGCGGGCGAGGTTGAGATAAACGGACGCAACGCCGTGCTCGCAAGCGGCGAAACGAAGCGAGAACTCGGCATAGTTTTTCAGGACAGCGTCCTTGACCGCCCGCTCAGCGTGAAGGATAATCTCAGAAGCCGCGCCGCGCTCTACGGCATAACGGGCAGGTCCTTTGAAAAGAGGCTCGGCGAGCTCATGGAGCTTCTTGACTTTTCTTCATTTATAAACCGGCCCGTCGGCAAGCTTTCCGGCGGACAGCGCAGAAGAATCGACATTGCCCGCGCGCTCCTTCATCGCCCGGAGATCCTCATTCTCGACGAGCCGACCACGGGCCTTGACCCGCAGACGAGAATGCTAATCTGGGACGTTATAGAGCGCCTCAGAAAAGACGAGGGCATGACGGTTTTTCTTACGACGCACTACATGGAGGAGGCCGCCTCCGCCGATTACGTCGTTATTCTCGACAGTGGGCGTATAGCCGCCGAGGGAACGCCCTATGAGCTCAAGACGAAGTATGTAAACGATACCGTCTCCGTCTACGGCGCGAGCGAGGAGGACATGAAGAGGCTCGGACTTGCCTATACTCCCGTTCGCGACGGCTTCCGCTTCTCCGTAGAAAATACGGGCGAGGCTGTCGCGCTAATAACGGCGCACCCTGAGCTTTTCAGGGATTTTGAGGTTATAAAGGGCGGCATGGACGATGTGTTCCTCGCCGTAACGGGTAAAGAACTGAGAGGTGATAATAAATGAAAAAGCTTTGTGCACTCGTTGGGCGCCACAGACGCCTGTATTTTAAGGATAGGGGCATGCTTATCTCTTCCTTCATCTCTCCCGCGATACTTATAGTTCTGTACGCAACGTTCCTCGCCAAGGTTTTCAAGGAATCGTTTGTTTCCGCGCTGCCGGAGTTTTTCACGGTTTCGGAGAAGATAATAGACGGGACCGTCGCCGCGCAGCTTACAGCCGCGCTCCTTGCCGTGAGCTGCGTTACCGTTACCTTCAGCGTGAACTTCACGATGATTCAGGATAAGGTTTCCGGCGCGCGGAAGGATCTGAACGTCGCTCCTATCGGCAAGCCGACGATATATCTTAGTTATTTTATTTCCACGGTGTTCAATTCCCTGATGGTTAACCTTGCTGCGCTCGCTCTGTGCCTGGTTTATGTATCTTCCGCCGGCTGGTTTTTGAGCGTGACGGACGTAGCTTGTCTCGTCGGTGACGTCGTGCTGCTCGTTTCCTTTGGCGCGGTGCTTTCGAGCGTTATCTGTTATCCGATGACGACACAGGGACAGATGTCCGCCGTGGGAACGATAGTCAGCGCCGGTTACGGCTTCCTCTGCGGCGCGTATATGCCGATTTCGAGCTTCGGCGAGGGACTTCAGAAGGTGCTTCTGCACCTCCCGGGAACTTACGGCACATCGCTTCTTAAAAACCGCATGCTGCGCGGAGTATTCGTGGAAATGGGCTCGGCGGGTATCCCCGAGGAAGCGGTGAACGGCATAAAGGACGCGCTCGACTGCAGCCTCAGCTTCCACGGTCATGCCGTAACAACGCCGGAAATGCTGCTCGTCATGCTCGGCAGCATTGTCGTTCTCGGCGCGCTGTATTTTGTAATAATGAAGCTTGATAAGAAGTGATGACAATATGAAAATTACCGTACTTGTGGATAATATAGCTTCGCCTGGCCTTCAAGCGGAGTGGGGTCTGAGCTTTTTCATAGAATACGGCTCGCGGAGGATCCTTCTCGATACCGGCGCGAGCGGGCTGTTCCTCGATAACGCCCGTGCGCTCTCTCTTGAGGTCGATAAGGCGGATTACGCCGTGCTTTCCCACGCGCATTACGACCACGCGAACGGAATGCCGTGCTTTTTCGCCGTAAACGATACAGCCCGTTTCTATCTTCGTGAGGGAACTGCTGAAAACTGCTATAAAAAGCTTGGCATTTTCAAAAAGTACATAGGCATCCCGAAAAGAGTCCTGAAAAAATACCCCGGCAGAATTGCATTTAGTTCCGGCGTCGAAGAGCTGGAGAACGGCGTTTGGCTCGTTCCGCACTCTACGCCCGGGCTTGCGGAAACCGGCAAGCGCGAGAAAATGTACCAAAAACGCGGCGGAAGGTTTGTTCCGGATGATTTCAGCCATGAGCAAAGCCTCGTTTTCGATACGCCCCCGGGCCTCGTTATCTTCAACTGCTGCTGCCACGGCGGCGCGGCTAACGTCATACGCGAGACGCAGGAGGTTTTTCCGGACAAGCGAGTTTATGCGATTTTGGGCGGCTTTCACATCTTCAATAAGCCCGAGGCGGAGATAAAAAAGCTCGCCGAGAAAATTCGCGAGACGGGCGTCTCTCTCGTCTACACGGGCCACTGCTCCGGCAAGCGCGGCTATGAAATCCTGCGCTCTGAGCTCGGCGATATGGTGAAACAGATCAAAACAGGGCTTGTGATTGAAATATAATAAGTTTTTGCAGAAATTCCCGCCATTTTCCGTTCTTGCGAAGGAAAACGGCGGGAATTTGATATTTGGCAAAATGTGCGCTCCCGGACAAATTGAGTTCGTATTTTCGTATTCAGAATTTGAAAACGCTATATTGGTGTTTATGTCAATAATACAACTAATAATATGGTAAACTTGAATATTGCAAAAATATACCATAATGCTATAATTTATAATAGGATAGTACCCTGTTTAGCTGATAAGCGGGGCGTAACTGTCCGAAAACCGAGCAAAACAGGCGCTCAAAAACTTCCTTAAACGGGAGGCGAGAACCATGAAAAACGAATTTAACGTGCTGATAACCGGGCGAAACGGGCGCGTCGCGTCCGACGTGTTCGACCATCTGAAGGAGAAGCAGGATTACAGGCTTTTCCGCTCACAGCCGAACTATAAGGATATTTTCAGAGTTATATGCTCGGAGGATATCCATGCCGTCGTGATATGTCTTCAGGAGGAAAGCGCGGAAAACATAGAACTTTACGATATGTTCACCGATTACGGCCTTCTGAAAGAGCTTTATATAATGGTTATAGGAACTGACATTTAATGCGACCGCTTCAAGAGCTTTTCGAGTCTTTCTGAGGTGACCTTCC
>JAEEUX010000173.1 GCA_016290695.1 Oscillospiraceae bacterium | reverse complement strand
CAAAATCCACGTCCTTTACTTTGCAAACGGCCTTCAAAATCGCGTCGCTTATGCCGGGTGCGTCGAAAATGCCGTGGATATAGCTGCCGTAAACTCTGCCCTTGCCGAGCACTGGAGGAAGCTTTTCCTCGCTGCGCCCCATGTGTATTTCGTAGCCCTCATAATGCATGCCGTTCAGAGCGGAAAGCATGCCGTCAATGCCGGAAAATTCGCCCTTTGTCTGCGTCTGAACCTTTTCTCCGAGGAAAACCGTGTCCATATCAAGAAGCTTCATTCCGGCTATCTCCGTAACTCCCGCCGCCTCGACTCCGTCCGGGTCCGCGACGCTCGTTCCGAGCATCTGATAGCCGCCGCAAACGCCGAAAACGAGCGTTCCGGAGGAAGCGGCCTTCTGAACCGCCGCCTCAAGCCCGCACTGACGCAGCCACATAAGGTCGGCAATCGTGCTTTTCGTACCGGGAAGGATGATCATATCCGGCTTATGCAGCTCGCCCACGCTCTCAACATAGCGCAGGGAGACGTTTTCATAGCGCTCAAAGGGGCTGAAATCCGTAAAATTCGATATACGCGGGAGGCGGATAACGGCGATATCCACAAGCTTTCGCTCGGTGGAATTATTAAAGCGCTCGGTGAGGCTGTCCTCATCGTCGATATCGACGTGAGTATAGGGTATAACGCCCGCGACGGGCACGCCGCAGAGCCTTTCAAGCGTCTTTAAGCCCGGGCGGAGAATTTCGGGGTCGCCGCGGAATTTATTGACTATCGTGCCCTTTATACGCGCCTGCTCGTCCTTTTCAAGAAGGGCTATTGTGCCGTAAAGCTGGGCGAACACGCCGCCACGGTCAATGTCGCCGACAAGGAGGACGGGCGCGTCGACGAGCTTTGCAAGCCCCATGTTCACTATATCCTCATCCTTGAGGTTTATTTCGGCGGGGCTGCCCGCGCCCTCGATAACGATAATATCATATTCCGAGGCGAGGCTGTTATACGCTTCCATGACCTGGGGTATAAACTCACGCTTGCGGCGGTAATACTCCATGGCGCGCATATTGCCCTGAACCTGCCCGTTCACTATCACCTGGCTGCCCACGTCGGTAGTGGGCTTGAGAAGGACAGGGTTCATGCGCGTATCGGGGGCTATCCCGGCGGCCTCGGCCTGCACCACCTGCGCGCGGCCCATTTCGCCGCCCGCCGTCGTGATAAAGGAATTTAGCGCCATATTCTGGCTCTTAAAGGGGGCGACGCGGTAGCCGTCCTGCTTGAAAACGCGGCAGAGTCCGGCTGCAAGCAGGCTTTTTCCGGCGTTGGACATGGTCCCCTGTATCATTATGTTCTTTGCCATATTCAGTCCTTTCCGCAGAGCTGCCCGATGGCTGCTATAAGCCTTTCGTTCTGCTCATGCAGGCGAACCGCGATCCTGTACCATCCGGCGGCAAGGCCGTGGTAGTTATCGCAGTTTCTTATCGCTATTCCCCGCTCCCTGAGCTTTGTATGCAGCTCCATGCCGCAGTAAAAGAGAAGATAATTCGCCGAGGACGGGCAAACCCAAAAGCCGAGTTCTTCAAGTCTTTGCTTCAGCCATTCGCGCTCCGGCGGGATAAGAGCGCGTGTTTTCGCCAGAAATTCCGTCTCACCAAGCGCCGCACGCCCCGCAGCCTGCGCGAGAACGGATACGTTCCACGGCTGCGACATTTTCGACATCTCCGTAAGGAGCGCGGTGTCAGCCGTCATGCAATAACCGAGCCGCACCCCCGCCATGCCGTAGCTTTTCGTGAATGCCTTGAGGATGAAAAGCTCCGGGTGCGCGGCGAGGTGTTTTTTCATGCTTGTGCCGCCGTCAGCAAGGTCGAGGAAGCATTCGTCGATAAAAAGGCTCGCGCCGTGAGACTTACAGAAGGAAAGAGTTTTCTCCAGCATTTCCGGCGCAATGAGCCGCCCCGTCGGGTTATTGGGGTTGCAGAGGAAAACCGCCTCCGGCTTTTCGCGTTCAAGGAAGCCAAAAAAGCCCTCGTCGAGGTCAAAATCGTTTTCGCGTCTGAGATTATAGCGCGAAACTCGGCAGTTTGTCCTTTCAAGGCCGAGCGAATACTCTGAAAAGGTCGGTGCCAGCTCCACGGCGCTTTTCGGATGCAGCGCCTGGCAATAGGAGTAAATCACATCTGCCGCGCCGTTTCCGCAGAATATATATTCCTGCGGTACGCCCTCAAATTCGGATATTGCGCGCACAAGCTCGCGGCAATACGGGTCGGGGTAATTGTTCAGCTCGTCAAGAGCACCGCTGACGGCATCCTTCACCGCCTGCGGCGTGCCGTAAGGGTTCGTGTTGGCGGAATAATCGAGCAGTATCTTCTGCGCGTAAATATCCCCGCCGTGAGGGTTTTTCGTCTGATAAAGCATTTTCTTCTCCTAACCTTAGTGCCGTCATGCCATAATGAGAAGCCTGATAAAGCTGCACACGAGCAGCGCAAAAAAAGCCGTGAGGTACATGAGGCGGCAGGTGCGCGGAATATCCTCATGCTCGATGGGTCTGAGCGCGTCGCCGATAAACTCTTTTTTATGCAGGATACCGTGATACCACGCGTCTCCCGCAAGGCGCAGCCTCAAAAGTCCCGCGCAGACAGACTCCGTCTGCGCCGAATTCGGGCTTGCGTGGTTATACCTGTCGCGCCGGAAAACCTGCCATCCGTTTTTAACGTCCATCCGCAGGAACCACCCTGCGGCAAGCATTAGAAACGCCGAGGCTCTCGCCGGGATAAAATTGAAAATATCGTCAGCCTTCGCGGGCACAAAGCCGATGTTTTTATACGGCGGGTCGATGTACCCGAGCATTGAGTCCATCGTATTAACCGCCTTGTAAAGAATACCGAGCGGCGCTCCGCCTATCGCAAGGAAAAGCAGCGGCGCAACAACGCCGTCAGAAGTGTTTTCCGCAACGGTCTCAACGGCAGCGCGGGTAACTGCCGCTTCGTCAAGCGATTCCGTATCTCTGCCCACTATCATTGAGACAGCATGGCGCGAGCGTTCAATATCTCCGCTTTCAAGCGCCTTATACACCGTCATACTCTCGTTTCTGAGAGAGCGCGCGGCAATTACCTGCCAGCACAAAAAGCTTTCGACGGCAAGGCGCAGCCACGGGGAAATTACACCGCACATCCAAAGAATAAGCGCTGATACGCCCGTAAAGGTGACTACGACGATTATCCAGAGCAAGCCTCCCGCGAACCTTTCCGACGCTTCCCCTTCCGGGAAAACGCGGCGAAAAAGCTTTTCAAGCAGGCTTATATACTTCCCGATGAAAATGACTATGTGCGGGAAGCCCGGCGGGTCGCCGACAAGCATATCAATAACAAAACCGATGGCCGGAGCCAGGAAATACCAGAGCATCAATGTTCTCCCTTGCACTGCATGGTGAATATGTAAATCGGGTTTTGCGCCGTCATGAGGTTGTAGGCGCCTGCTTTTCTGCCGTAAGCGGTCTGCACGGAAACGACCTCCGTTTCGGCAAAAGGAAACTCCTTGAGGCAGGCCGTGAGCTCCGAGACGGATTCAAGGGAAACCGCCGTCGCCACGATGCGGACGGAGGGATTTTTCTCCATGAGCAGCCGAATAATATCGCGCATATTGCCTGAGCTTCCGCCGATGAAGGCATGGCTCGGCGCGGGCAGATCATAGCAGGCTTCCGGCGCGGCGCCGCTGATTACGCTGAGGTTTTCAGCGGAAAACCTCGCTTTGTTGCACTCAATAAGTTCCACGGCATCCTTTTTGCGCTCTATGGCGTAGACGCTGCCCTTCTTCGCCTGCAGGGCCATTTCTATCGCGACGGAGCCCGTTCCCGCGCCGACGTCCCAGCAAACGGAACGCTCGGTAAGGCGAAGCTTGGAGAGGCACACAGAGCGGACTTCGCTTTTCGTCATGGGAACGACGCCGCCTGCGCCCTCACCGCGCTGAAATTCACTGTCCGCAAGGCCGTGGGTCACTACGGCGTCGGTAAAATCGTTTTCGATGAGCGCGACGCTGAGAGCTTCAAAGCTGCCGCTCGCAAGCTCTGCGGCGCTGCCGCGCGTTATTTTTTCATTGGGGTAACTCAGGCGTTCGCCTACGCTTACTCTGACATCGCCAAGCCCTGCATCCGTAAGATGCCTGCATAGCGCGGCCATGCCGTTTTCGCCGCCGACGAGAGCAAAAACGCGCGAATTCCCGCGTACGTCGCGGGTAATATCGTGGTTCCTGCCGTGAACGCTCACGGGCACAACGTCCTCATACGAGGTTTTGAGCCGCGCACAGAGATATACAAGCGAGCTGAGCCCAGGAAGCAGCTCCACATCGCAGCTGTCGAGCAGCGGCAAAAGCTTTTTCGTTCCGCTGAAAAAGCCGACATCGCCGGACATGACAACGGCAAAGCGCATGAAGCGGCTGTTTTCCTTTATAAATCCGGCAATATCCGCCGGTGCTATCGCGTCATAAATATGCTGTCCCGGTGCGGCGACGGCTTCGAGCATCCGTTTTGCTCCAATGAGGCAGTCGGCGCGTTCAACGGCGCGGCAAGTCTCCCTCGTCATCGCGTCTTTGCTTCCCGGCCCTATACCGACGACGCTGACCTTCGCCCTGCTGCGGCAGCCGAACTCATTGCACAGAATATCCAGCGTTTCCGAAAACGAAACGCCGTCAAGCTGCGGCGGTCTGCCTATAACGACGACCTTCGCCCCCGCCTTTTCCGCGGCGGTAATCTTCGCCTCGAAGCCGCCCGCGTCGCCCCCGTCCTTAGTGACGAGCCACGCAGCGGAGGAAAAGCGCAGCATGGCGAGGTTCATTTCCTCTGAAAACGGCCCCTGAACGGCGATTATCCGCGCGGCCTTCAGCCCCGCCTCCGCGCAGGAAGCGAGCGAAGACTCCATCGGCAAAACGCGGGCATAGACGCGCTCGGAAAAGCCCTTGATATGCGCGAATTTGCCAAGCTCCTTGCTGCCCGTTGTAAGGAGGATGTTGCCCTCCGTCGTATCGAGAAATTCCGCCGCTGCCTCCGCGTTTTCGGCATAAACCATGTCCGAGGATATGGCCGAGGCGCCGCGCAGAAGGCGCAGATATCTCGTACCGGTTTCCGAGCAGGCGGAGAAAATGCTCTCCGTAACGGCGGCAGCATAGGGATGAGTCGCGTCGATAACGAGGTCGTAACGGGTCTTGCCGAGTAAATTCACCATTTCATTCTCCGGGAGCCGCCCCGAGAGGATCTCAAGGTTTTTCGCCGTGGGGAGCAGCGTTTCTCCGTATTCCGTTGCGACGCAGACCGTCACCGAAACGTCCTGTGTGCATAGGAACTCGACGAGTTCCCTGCCCTCAGTCGTTCCGGCAAAAACGCATATATTATACATCCCTGTACCCTCTCGGGGTAACGAGCCTGCCCCCGATCTTTTTCGTCATCTCGTTGCCTATAAACACGGTGCAGAACATGTCTATATCCGCGTTTTTCAGCTCCGCGAGCGTCATTATCCTTGTGTTTTCGCCCTCCCTGCCGC